>CAJUMD010000029.1 GCA_910587275.1 uncultured Kineothrix sp. | reverse complement strand
ATATGTCGTCCTACATGATATGCAGCATAGGGGGGTTAATTACCCTGAAGACGAACGGGCAGAGGGCAGGCAGCGGAAGGATGGTCTATGACGGGCATGATTTTACCCGTTTAATCGGATTGATAAAAAATTTTGAAGTAGATCCGGACAGCAGTACATATATACGCGATGAAAACAAAAAACCCATTGCGATAGACATACAGAACGTAGAGGATGGCTGTATAACGATTGGTTACGGACACATACTCCAAACCGAGGAGGAGATAGAAAAATACGGGTTTGGGGAATGGAAAGAGGAGATACTTGCCAATGTTGCGGCGAGAAATGCAAAAAAAGAAATTAATGAATTACCTTACAGTATAGAGGTGATACAGGATATTATTGATAAGCAAAAAGCAAAAATGGAAAGGGATGGGATGGATAATCCGGCTATTTTGTCGGTTAGCGATGCGGAAGAAATATTGCTGGAGGATATTAAGAATAGTTATTCAACGGCAAAGGAAATTGGCGAGGGGTTTTCGGATAATCAGATTGATGCATTGACATCTAATATTTTTAGTGCAGGTACGAAAGAAAAGGATAGTAGCGATTCATTTCTATTTTATCTTGTATACTTTGGCCAGGAAAAAGAGATTGACGATATACCAACCATGATAGACCAAGAATCCGCGATGAAAATCATAAATAAAGCAGAGAATAGTGGATGGTATAAAGGTCAGGAGGGACTATTTAGAAGGAGATTAATGGAATACAATATGTATTTTAATGGAAAATATGATTATTATAGCCATAAGCAATTAGAGGAGTTAAAAAAGGCGGTCAATTATATAGATTAAATATATGGCAGGGAAAAGGAGAGATAAAATGAAAAAGAAAATAAAGGTTATGATTACCATTATAGTGATGGCATTATTATTTTGTTCCGGTTATTGTTCAGCCTTGCATTTTAATAAAGTTAATAAGGAAAAAACAGGAAAAGAGCAGAAAGCGGATGAAGTGAGGGAACAACAGGAAACCGCGGATACAAATCCCGCTGCGGAAAAGCGGGAGGAAGAAGAAAAAGCAGAACCGCCTGAAGGGGAAGAAAAAGAGAAGGCCGGGGAAACTGTTGTAACGGCAGGAAACGGGGGATGGATGGAAAAAGAGGATACATGGAGCCGGGAATTTGAGGAATTGCTGGAAGAACATGTTTTTGGGGACTGGAGGTTTTCGAGGCGGATCGGGGTGGTTGATGACGGCTGGGTGACATCGGCGGATGATATTCCCGGCCATAAAGTGGATTTCAGTGAGCAGGGTGTGGAGGAGATGAAAGGGATAGTCGTGCACTACGGCAGGGACAGTGCAGGAGTGGCGCGGTGCATAGACCAGGAGACATTTACGGATCCCGCTGACATGGAGCTGTTTGGTACCGCCGGCGGTTTCGGAGGCGTTATCCGGCCGTCCTATGCATTAGGGGAATGGGAGGGGAGATACCATTGGCATGTGGTGGTGGAGGACTGCCCGCCAGCGGAAGAACTGGTACCGGTATGTTATGCGGGCCGGAATGCGGTATGGGAAGAACTGCCAAGGAACAATATGTATGACATATACGTGGATCCCGGGGATACGGATACCCTTTACCTGGATTTCTGCGGGCTTTGGGAGATGAAACGGGAGAAAAAGGAGCTGGCCGCCATGGATGTGCAATGCGTGCCGGATCTGACGGAGGAGGAAAGGAAATTTATAGAAGAACATGTGTGCGGAAAATGGAAATTCAATGCCAGACTGTACCAATTGGAAGAAAGTGAATGCGGCAATGCGGGCATGCCGGATAATTTCAGTGACCAGGGGGTGGCTGAACTGATAAGCGGGAAGGGAAGTTTTATACTTTTTTATGAGGACTTTGGGGTTATCGGCTTTGAACAGACTGCCCTGTCCAGTCCGGGCGATGTGTACCTGTGCTTCGTTTATTCGCGTGGGTTTATACTAAATGAGTGGCATGTATGGGGGGAAGTGGATGCAGGGAATATCCGGGTCCGGAATGCGTTCCGGGAGGAGGATGATTATGTCAGTTTGGAAGGGAAAGACAGGCTGGTGGAAATCACCTGTGACAATGGGGCGGTAAAATCCGCTTATGGAGATGGCAGATGTCATAAGTACTATGCGCGCCACCTGTATGCAGACCCCGGGGACACGGACACCCTTTATCTGGATCTCTGCGGCCTATGGGAATTAAAGAGGGTTGTGGAATAATTCACGGCGGGAAGAAGCGTCTAAAATTCATGGAAAAAGGATATTAGGGAGGAAGGCAATGGAACCATACCAATTGGGAAGGCTGGAGGATATGAAGGAATTTTTAAGGGAGGATGCGGAAACCCTGCGCCGGGAAAGAAGGAAAAAGATGGATGCCATATATGCCGACAGGGGACAGGTCATAAAAAATGATTTGGAGACCATCCTAAAAGGACTTGCCGACGGAAAAGGGGACGGCAGGCTGGTAATATCCTGCCTGAGAAGCAGTTACATAACCGGAAGTTTTGATTTTTATATTGCATTTTACGCCGGTGAGCCTTTTGTGGAGGAAGAACCGGACAGCGCGTATTACAGTATGGCGGTTTTTTGGGACGGCATCGGGGAGGACCTGGAGCGGATGGGTAAAAAATTAAGGGGAAAGTTTATCCGCGTCATGTCCTCGGAAACGGAGGAAATAAGGAGATGGTACATGGAGGGATTCCATGGGGAATGGCAGGGAATATTCCGGGAAATATTGGAAGGCATTGGGGAGGAAAAGCATGTGGATGTCTTATTCGGCGGATACATGGACAGGCTGGAGACGGTAGGGCGGGTATAGCAGTACCGGATAAAAGATTTATATCTTTCACGGTTTCTAAACAAACAATGGAAAAAGAGGTGGAAAAATGAAGTATTTTGCAGTATCCGTGGACAGTAATTATGTCGCCCCCGTACCGGTGGGCTGGCAGGGAATCATTGATAAGAAAACAATCCACAGGAAAAAAGTGTATGAAATACAGGAACACCTGCTGTTCCGTGTGGAAAGCCATATGCAGATGGTTTATACGGATGTCATCACTTTTCCGTGTTTCATGGTAAGTGAAACGGTTAAAAAGGTAATAGGCAGATACCAGCCGTTTCTGAAATATACCAGGGTTGTGCTGTTCCAAAAGGAAAAGGAGACGAGTATGGCATATTATATCCCGTTTTTGGAACAGGTCGGAAAAGGAAAGAAAAACGGTACCGGGAGGATTTTGTTAGGACGGGAGCAGACAGACGGCAGGGGCATTGCGGAAATACAGGACGGGGATAATATCCGCATCATTATGAGGATGGATTTGGTGGAGAGCATTTTACGGAGGAAAACGGTGGGAATAGGGTTGGAGGAAATAGTCATAACATAACAGGAATTAATTCTCCATAGACATTTCGGAAGTGGAGGACATACCGGATAAGGGGTTTTTGGAGAAATTGGACAGTGGGGATGAAAGGATGGAAACATGGAAAAATACTATACAGTAAGGGAAAACGGAATAACGGTACATACGGCCCTCCCGCTGCAGGCTATTATCAGGATGGAGACTGCAATAAAGGAAAACGAGCATGGAAGCGGGATGCTGGAGGCGGTTGTCATGGCGGAATATGGCAGGGAGGCTTTGCATACGGATTTTTGCGACAGCCGGATTGTGGTGGAAGGGGAAGGCGGGAGGATATTGTTCGACGGACTGGTGGGAACCGTGGCATTCCATGCGGAAGGCGGGTATACCGGTGCGGAAATAGGGTTTACCAGCCGGAGTATTCTTCTTGACAGAGAGGTGAAAAAACGGAGTTTTCAAAATGCGGACATGCCATATGAGCGCGTGGCGGAGGAAACAGTCAGGGATTATGGGGAAACGGAGTTTTCCTGGTTCGCGGAAACCGGGCGTGCCATAGGCGTTCCCATTATCCAATACGGGGAAACGGACTGGGAGTTTATGAAACGGCTGGCAGGACATTTCCACACCGTTATTTATCCGGCATGCGGCAACGGCAATACATGCTTCCGGTTTGGGGTAGGAATGGGAAATGGGGTGGAATGGGAAGCGGATTCTTCCGGTATGCTGGCGTGGGGGATTGACGGAGGATATTATGCGGAAGGGTATGGGGACGGGATAAGCGTAATGACGGCGGCTTACATGGAAACGGAGGGCAGCGGCGCATGGGAGATTGGCGACCGTATCATCCACAGCGGAAGCAGATATACCGTATTCCGCAAAAACATGCTCTTTTCCAAAGGGGAGGCTGTATATACTTATCTGCTTGGCAAAGAGCATTTTACATACCGTAAAAGGAGGGCAAATGAAAGGCTTAAGGGTGTGCGTTTGAAGGGAACCGTTCGGAGAGCGGAGATGGAAAGTATTTATATCCGGTTGGATATGGATAAGGAAGAAAAAGCGGACTATCCATGGCCGTGGGTACCGGAAACAGGAAATCTCTGCTATTGCATGCCGGAGATTGGAACGGAAGTCATGCTGTATTTCCCGTCGGGGGAAGAAGGGGACGGGATTGCCCTGCACGCATTGCGGGGGAACAGGGAAAGCAGTGCGTGCGGTAACGTACAAAACAGGGAATTGCACACACGGCATGACAGGAAGGCGGGGCTGTATCCGGACAGGATGTTTATGGAAGGAAAGGACGGTGCCGTGTCCTTAAAGCTGGAGGATGGGAACGGAGTCCGTTTGGACAGCAGCCGGGACATTGTGCTGGAAGCGGCAGGGGGAATCAGCATAAACGGGAGAAAATGCATGTCTTCGGCACCGGTGGAAATTTTGTACCGGACATCCCGTTCCAATATTGAAATATGCAGGGATTTCAATTTTTATGCGCCGGGGGGAGTACAAACGAATGGAAAAGTGGACGGCGCCGCAGCCGAGATGCCGACGGCGTCCGGGAAAGACAGGGAACCGGACGGTTGGCAGATATCCTATTCCGCAATGGCGGCGGTTCCGGCGGAGAATGTTCTCAAATTCGGTGCGGGCGGTGTAATGGAACTGGCGGCGTGCAGTGCGGTTCCCAAGATAGCGGGGGGACGGCAGACGTTGGCAATGGAGGATGTAATGGCGGGAAAATGCGGAAAGGACGTAAGATTTCCGGATGCCCTGCAGGGTATGGAAATATTTACGGTGAAAGGCGGACATACGGTACCGGAGGATGAATAATGGCATTGTGTGGCGGGAAAGGAGCGGGAGGACTTCTTTTCACGGAAAGGCGAATTAAGAAATGGAAAAGTGGAGAATGATTATTGCGTTAACCGTGATGGTCATGACTATGGCGGTGCAATCTTTTACAGGAACGGAGATGGTGGGACTATCCGTGATAAAAAGTGAATACAGCGATAAGAACCAAAATAACAACATACGTATTTTTTATCCACAAATACAAGGACTTGGAGATGAAATAAGGGAAGAAAAGGTTAACGTCCTGATAAAAGAAGATGCAACAAAACTGGTAGGAGGGTATTTGTATGAGGACAATAATCTGTTTCATGACTTGGATTATGAAATAAAGTTTCTGAATGATAGGGTGTTTAGTATTTGTTATAAGGGATCTTATGGCGGAACCACCAATGGGCAAAAACTGAGTCCAATCATACTTACAACAACTGTGGATATTGGTACAGGGAAAATACTGACATTAAATGATGTAGTTAATGATTTTGATGCGTTGTGCGGAATGCTGGTGGAAGACCGATTTGAAAACGTTACCATGTGGGATGGAAGGAAAGGAGAGAGAAAAATCAGCGAGCGTTATATACAGGACGAAGGACTTGCGGGAAGTTTGCAGAAGGAAGAATGGGATATTACTGCCGGAACCAATTTCGGATGGTACGTGAACGGCAGACAGTTTGTAATTGTCTTAAATGAAGTCGTGACATACAACGAATTTGCCATAGATATTTCAGAAGTGGAGGATATCTTGGATCATGGATTTTTGGAAATGCTGGGGTGGTAAAAGAATATGACTGGCGGAGACGGACATATCAGCTTGGAAAAATTCCAACGGAAGAAATGTATGGGAACCGGAATGACACGTATAAACAAAAACACACAAGAGGATGGAGGAGCAAATGGAAAAAAATTATTACACAGTACTTGAACTGGGCAGCGCAGGCAATGTAACCCAGGAGGAAATAAAAAAGGCATACCGTAGACTGTCGAAAAAATACCACCCGGATGCCAATCCGGGGAACAAGGAAGCGGAAAACAGATTCCGTGAGATATCGGAAGCATATGCCGTGTTGAGTGATGAAACCAAAAGAAAGGAATATGACGGTCGTCTTCGGCAAACCGCACGGAAGAAGGGAAAAAAGCCGGAACAGGAAAGCGAAAAAACCGTGAAAAAAAGAACGCCCGAAAACCGGGAATTTGATCCAAGCCATATGGCGGCAAATTTTGAGCGCTTCTTCGGATTCAACCCGGAAAACGGGGAAATCCATGAGGAACAGTTAAGGAAAACAGGGAAGAAGAAGGCAAATCCATTGGATACGTCGGATTTTTTTGAAAAGTATATGGGAATACGCAGATAATAAAACAGTTCCGGAGGGAGAAGGAAATGGACAAAAGAACAGGAATGGATTTATGGATTGCATGTATTTGTGCCGCGATTGCGGGAATTGCATGGATTTATATGGAGGAAGGCAGGTACCGCACATGGGTGCTGGCGGCAGGAACCGCCGCCGCGGTATTTTTTATCCTGCTGGCGCTTTCCGAGAAGAAGGCAGGGGAGCGGAGACTCCTACGGGGCGGTGCGGAAGGGCATATGCTGCCGGAGGATGCGGGAACCATATCCGAGATGGTACTTTTCAGCGAGGAGGACACGGAACTGATGGTATGGGACATGTACGGGAAAGTCTCGCTGGTGCTTGGAAGGGATATGGGTGAGAACCAGGTGGATGTGGATTTAAGTCAAAGTCCCTATTCGGGCATGGTGGACGTGGAACATGCGGTACTGAATTATTCAGGCGGGAACTGGTACATAGAAGATCTTGGAAGCACCAATGGAATCAGTATCCGGAAGGCGCAGGACGGCAGGCTGTACAGAATCTCCGCAAATACGCCGTGCCGTGTGGAAAGCGGTGATGTCCTGTTTGTCGGAATGAACCGGCTGATGATCAGGTAGATTTACAACAAAACACAATAAAACACATAAGAAAGGAAGGATTTAAGCTATGGGTAACAGTAATTTAATCCGCTGCCAAAACGGGCACATGTTTTCTGCGAGGAGGTACGGTACCGTATGTCCGTACTGCAACATTGAAACGGCGACAAAGGAAAAAAAGGAGACGGGGTACAGCGAGGAGGCAGTGGAAGAACTGCTGTTCCTGCAGGAGATGAATCCGGTATGCGGATGGCTGGTATGCATATCGGGGCCGAGACAGGGGAAGGATTACCGGATTAAGTCGGGCAAAAACTTTATCGGACGGGCGGACGACATGGACATTCAAATCCTTGGGGATAATAAAATCTCCAGGAGGAACCACGGGATTATCGTATTCGATCCGAAGAAAAGGGAAACGGTCCTGCTTCCGGGCGACAGCAACGGGATTGTATACCTCAATGATTCCGCAGTGTATACGCCTGCGGTACTGGGCTCTTTTGATACGATAGAGATGGGTGACAGTATCTTTGTGTTCGTCCCGTTCTGCGGGGAGAATTTCATGTGGAATGAGCAGCCGTTAAATACAGATACAAATAATATAAACAATACAAATAATATAAATAAGGAAACGGAATAGAGGGCTGGCATATGGGGATGGATATTTACGTACCAACAATGTGGGCCCTTGGGGTTATGGCTTTGTGCCTTACGGCATACCGGTTCCTCGTTATCGGACGGCAGGGAAAAGGACATGCGGGATATGAGACAGGCACCTGTGCCACCATTGGGAGCAGGGAGATTCAGGAAGACGCTTACGGAACCGTGGAAGGGGAGGGCGGAATCATGGCGGTGCTTGCGGACGGGATGGGAAGCGGCTACGGGGGCAGGATTGCCAGCCGGACTGCCGTGGAGGTGTTCGTGGATATGTTCCGCGACAGCAATGCCTTTTACAACCCGCAGTATTATTTCCGCAGGGCTTTCCATGCGGCGAACCGCAGTATCCTGGAACGCCTGAACGGGGAACGCGGTTCGGCTTCGGTAGCGGCCGTGATGGTAAAAAGCAGGAAACTGTATTACGCGTCAGTGGGAAACGTGAAAACTGCGGTTTACAGAAACGGCGAGCTGGTGCCTGTCACATCGGGCCATACGGTAAGTGTGCTGGCAAGGCAGAAATACATAGAAGGGAAGCTGACCAGACAGGCGGCGGTTTCCCTGCTGGAGCAGCACCGTACCTACAATTATGTGGGACAGGACGGTTTCCGCGACATAGAGTTCTTTGACGTTCCGGTTACGTTATACGGCGGGGAGTACGTGGTGCTCTTAAGCGATGGAATGTATGAAGGGGTTTCCTGGAGGGAAATCGAGGAATGTCTGGCAAAACGGGGAAGCTGCGGGGAAAAGGCATTGGAACTGACGGAACTGGTGAATGCCAAAATCAGTGAAGACGTGGACAATGCAAGTATTGTCATAATAAGGGTTCCGTGAGCCGCGGAAAAAAGGGTATGGGAAATGGCAGCATTGTGTGCAGAAGGGTGGTGGTGACATGAAATATTTTTGGATATATGTGGATGGAAATTATGTTGCGCCCGTGCCAAAGGATTGGTATGGAAAACTGGATGCAAGGACACTGCAGGGGAAACATGCATATGAGATACCGAAACATCTGATATTCCTGACGGAAAGACACATGCAGATGGTTTTCACGGACGTCATAACATTCCCGTGTTTTATGGTCAGTAAAACGGTAAGGGATGTTTTGCTGCAGTATGCCCCTGCATTGAAGTTCGCCAGAATTGTTTTATATTCCAAAGAGAGAAAAAGAAGCATGGCATATTACCTGCCGTTTTTAAAGCAGGAGCAGTCGGTAAAGCTGGCAAAAGGAGCCGGCGGGACGGATATTTTCATGGAACGGGAAAAGCTGTCGGGAAAAGTCATTCTGGAAACAAAAGGAATGGACAGGACTTATGTCATGGTAAGGATGGATGTGCTGGAAAGTATGTTAAGGCGCGGCGCGGCAGGTATCGGACTGAGGGAAATACATATCGTGGAGAGCGGGAAATGGCCGCTGTAAGGAGGAAGTCGTATATGGGATATATGGATGAAACAGTATTAAAAATGAGGGAAGAAAAAAAGAAGGAAAAATATGCCTCACTGGAAGACGGGATTTACATGGACGGGGAAATTATAACATTCAGCCGGGAAATTTTGTTTGGGGAAATCTCCGTTTTTCTCCCGCAGACGATGGAGGAGATGCCGGAAGCGTATGCAAGGGTAAAATACCCCTCGGAATTCCGCCCCCGGATCATCCTGACCACGCTGGATCTTGGCGTAAATTTAGGGTTTACGGTATTTCCGAAGGAAATGCCCTGTGAAGACATCAGGGCGGTGGCGGAACGGATGATGGCGGCAGTCCGCAGGGCGAACCCGGATTACCGTCTGTATCCGCCGGAAGAACTAAAGGAAACAGAAGGATATTTTTTCCCTTTCCGCAGCCATGCCATGGACAGTGATCTTTATAATATGATGCTTGCCGCAGTTGTCGGAGGGAAATTCGTACAGGGCAGTTTTAACTGCCGTTACGGGGAACATAAAAAATGGAAAGAGACGGTGCGGATGATATGGGAGTCCGTTTTACCGGCAGAGAAGGAGGAATAGGAAATGCGGGCAGTAAAATTATCGGTGGAACCTTTTGAATTCATTCATATTGTGGAACTGGAAAGTGAAAGGGGATTGAACCGGCACGGGGTATTGCGGCTGACCGGACTGATCAGCCAGGAAAAGGAGAAGGAATATTTACGGAAGGCGGAAACGGAGACATGGGTCAGCGTAAAGGCCGTTTCGGAGCAGGAAGAAGAAAAAAGGTTTTTTGTCGGCATCCTGACGGGGCTGCGGATACGGAAGGAAAACCAGGTGTCATTCCTGACGCTGGAGCTGGAAACCGGAAGCTGTCTGCTGGATTTGAAGCCGCATATACGTTCCTTCCAGGATGCCGGATTCCGGTACAATGACATAATCGGCATCTGTATGGAAGCGGCAGGCGGGAATTATATTATGTTGGAGAAGCAGGAGGAACAGCCGCGTAAGTTCTTTTTCCAGTACCGGGAGACGGATTGGGAGTTCCTCAAAAGGGTGGCATCTTATGCGGGCATCCCGCTGATACCCGAAGATACGGTACCGGGAAAGAATATTTATTTCGGATACCGGAAAGAACATATACCGGATGATTTCCCGGCGGACAGTTACGAGATGCTGCAGGATTATAATGGCTTCCGGAGACAGGACGCATACGGGACGGGGCAGGCGGAGCTGAAAGATGCCGTCTCCTACCGGTTCCGCTCAAGGGAGATTTACGGATTGGGCCGGCACTTAAAATTTCAGGGAAGGGATTATGTGATTGGGGAGATTCGGAGTTGGTTGGAAGGGCAGGAATTGTACCATGAATACCGGATGGTTACGCCAAAGGGCGGCCTGCAGCAGGTGCAGTACAATGAAAAACTAGCAGGGGTTTCCTTAAAGGCGGAGGTAACGGCAGTAAATAAGACAATGATACAGGTCAGGATACAGGAGGATGAAAATAAAAACGGCTGCGGCTGCCGCTGGTTTGATTACGCAACGGTTTATTCCACGCCGGATGGAACCGGATGGTACTGTATGCCCGAAGTGGGGGACACGGTGAGAATCATTTTCCCCGGCAGGGAGGAAGGCAATGCTTATGCGGCATCCGCAGTCCATTTGGGCGAAGCGGGGGGAAGGAGCAATCCGGATGAGAAATCATGGAAGAACCGGCAGGAGAAGGAAATCCTGTTTACGCCGGATTCCCTCTGCCTGAGAAATAACAAGGGACTTTTGGTCGAACTTTCCGACCGTGAGGGAATAAGGATTGTCAGCGATAAAAACATCACGGTACAGTCAGCGGGCGATCTTTGCATTAAAAGCAGCGGGGCAGGCGTGCGGCTATCTGCCGCAAATGAAATTGTCATGCAGCAGGGAGCGGCCAAAATACAAATGGATGATGCCATTTATATAGGCGGCGGAAAGATTTACATGAATTAAGGGGGAACGGAAATGGGAGAAATATATACGGTGGACGGTGAAAACATCAGGCTCACTTCCGCCCTGCCGGTCGTCTTTTTGGAGGAGCTGGAAATAGGGCACAAGGGTAATGAACACGGAAAGCTGAGGCTGAAGGCGGTTGTCGGAGGGGAAAAAGAAGAAAATATTTTACGGAGATACTGGTTCGGGGAAAGGATACTGGTGGAAATAAAAGAGGAGGAATGGGAACCGCTGTTTCAGGGAAGGATAGGGCGCCTGCTTTGCAGGAAAGAAAACAGTCTGCTGTCGGTGGAAGTGGAAGCGGACGGGGAAACGGTCTGCCTTGACGGCAAAAGAAAGGCCGGTTTTTTCCAGGATCCGGACATGACTTACGGGGAAGTGATCCGAAAAGTAATGGCTGCCTGTGAAGGTGCGGCATTTATATGGGGCGAATACGGGGACAGGCCCGTGGGAGGACCGTTAATTCAATATGATGAAACGGATTGGGAGTTTTTGGTGCGTTTGTGCAGTCATTTCCACGGAAGATTGTTTCCCGAATTGAAAACGGGGAAACCGCATTTTTATTTCGGGCTGCATAAAGGCAGGGAGCAATCCGCGGATGCCGCGGAAATCATGGAAAACGGTTTTTGCACGGGATGCCCGGAAGGCCATGCGCTTTATTTAACGGTGCGGACAAAGGAAAACTGGCAGATGGGTGATTACCTTATGTATGAAGGGCAGTGTTGCCATGTTTATGAGAGGAATGTCCGGTTTGACGGCGGAGAGTTGCTTTTCACCTATAAGCTCGGAACCGGCGGAATGTACCGGGAGAAGAAAAAGTATAATGAATCCCTTACCGGAGCGCGTTTTACGGGAATCGTGGAAAGAACGGAAGGGGAATCCGTGTATCTGCGGCTTGATATGGATAAAGAAGAAAAGGCCGGTTATCCATGGGAATGGGCGCCGGAAACGAACAATCTCTGTTACTGTATGCCGGAAAAAGGGACGGGGGCGGCGCTTGTTTTTTCCTCCGCGGAAGAAAAGTCCGGGTATCTGGTACTGGCAGAGACGGGAAGCCCGGAATGCGGCGGATATGGAAACGGGGATGGAAGTCCGCAAAACAGGGAGTTTGCAACGAAATGGAACAAGAGAATAGGACTGTATCCGTCACAGATGTTTTTGGAAGGGGCAGGGGGCGGCACGGAAATTGCCTTGAAAGATATGGACGGAATTTGGCTGGGAAGCCAGGGGAATCTCTCCGTTTCGGCACAGGGGAATCTGTATTTGGAAGGAAAAAGCATATCGGTTGCGGCTCCTTTGGAAACGGTATGCAGGACGCCGCAGGCAAATATCGAGTTGTGCCGTAACATTAATTTATATGCACCGGCAGGGGTACAGACGGTCGGTACCGGGAATGCGGCGCAAAAAGTACAGACGGACGGTACCGGGGATGCGGCGCAAAAAGTACGGACGGACGGTACCGGGCAGGAAGAAAAGGGACACTGGCAGGCTTCTTATACTGCGTTGGCGGCGATACCGGCTATGGACTTAAAAGTAAACGGGGGAACGGAAGAAGCCGTGGATATTTTCACGCTTGGAAGTATTCCTAAAATTGCAAAAGGTTCCGTGACCATTGCCATGTCGGAAGTGATGGAAGGAAAGAAGGAGTGTGAATGTTCCTTTCCAAAGGCATTCCGGTCGATGGACAACTACATGGTAAAGGGCGGGTATGCCCTGCCGCGGGAAAATGAGGAGGAACTTTGAGTAAGCAAAGGGAAGGAGGATGAAGCATGCCTATTTGGCCGATTATACCAATTGTCGTTTTTTTGACCTCGATGCTTTCGGGGTGCACGAACAGAAGCAAGGGAAAGAAAGAAGATACCGGAAAATTCCGTAACGGGGTGGCGGAATGCGAAAAGGATGGGGAACAGCCCTGCACATGCAAAGCGCTTGTGTGCTGCACCTCGTCAATAAACGCGGCGGAAACCGTACACATCAAAAAGGAAGTGAACGGGAAGACGGTGTTAATGGCAGACATTGCCCAATTAAACAAAACGGATATTGACCGTGAAAGGCCGTTTACGGGATGTAAAATCCCCCAGGACAAAAAATGCATGGCACAAAAAGAGTACATAGAAAAGATGGAGTGGCAGGGCTGTGAGGAAACGAACAGCCAGGGAGAGGGCAAAGAGCTGCTCAATGCGGATAAGTCTTATATGATATGCACGTATGGAATGGGGTATCTTTATTTTAAGGATGCCGGACAGGAATTAAGGAGCCGGTTGGAATGGTGGTCGGATGAGAACAGGATACCGGAGGCTTGGAAAAAATACTATACCAACAATAAAAACCTTATTTCCGGGATCCAGGCCGTGAATGCGGACGGAAATTTCGATTATGATATATGGAATTTCAGAAAAATCTATAATAACAACAAAAGCATTTATGAAACAATAGCCGGACGGACAGGCGTGCCGGCGGAATTGGTTGCCGCCCTGCATTACCGGGAATCCGGCTGTAATTTCAACACATACCTGCATAACGGGCAGCCGCTTGGCCAGCCCACGACGATTGTTCCGAAGGGACGAATCTTCAATGATTTTACCGAGGCAGCCGTGGATGCCCTGAACAGCAAACAGAAAAGCATCGGTGTGAATCTGATGGAAGACGACAGCATTGAAATGATGGCGACATTTGCGGAGCTGTACAATGGTGTCGGTTATACGAAGTACCGGAATACAGCAACCCCTTATGTGTACAGCGGAACCGATGCATATTCCAGCGGGAAATACACGAGCGACGGCAAATATGATCCCAATAAGGTGGATAAGCAGCCGGGCGTGTACCTTCTGATTACGTCTTTGCAGGAGGAACCGGAGGAGCAGGGGGAATAGGAGAGTAATATGAAAAAGAAGATTTTACCGTTAACTGTCATAATCCTGTTATTCCTGACCGTAATCCTGCTTTGGTCCCGGGTATGGCAGGCAGGGCGGCATGACCCGGAAGCCCCGTTGCGGCAAACCCCTTTTTTCTTTGCACAGGGGACGGATGCCGTGCGGTATCATGCCCTGTTTACTTTTCCGGGTGAAAATTTACCGGAAGAAGTTGAGGTGCGGATTGAGAAGGCGGCGGAGGGGAAAAACGGTATTTTTTATGAAATAAGGATAGACTGCGACGGGGATTTTGCGGGAAGGTACCTGGATGGCTATGACCGGTTCCGGCTTGGCTGTTTTTATGTAACGGAGGACAAAATCCGTTTAATCAGGGAGCAGAATACGGCGGATGCCATACGGAATGAGGAGAGTTTGAATGACACAGGCTGTGTGGTTTGCCAGGAAACGGAAAAAAAGGATCAAATGGAAGGAAAAAAGGGCTGGCATGAGTCCATCACGGTAAACGGGGATATCTGTGAGTACCGGAGTTACAATGACCTTACCGAGACGGGATATTATGAGGGATTCCTATGGGAGAAAGGAAAAGGCATGCTGGAATACAGAAGCGGTTTCGGGGCAGAAATGGATGGGATTGAACTGCAGATAAAGTAGCGGATGGGAGTGGCAAAAGATGAGGAAACAGAACAGTACGTACCGGACGGTATTCCTGTCGGAAGCGGGAGGCGAACCGGTAAACAATGATTATTTCGCATACGTGGAACTGGATAAATATGCATGTTATGTAATAGCGGACGGCCTGAACGAGCAGCCGGATGCGGAAAGCGCCAGGCTGGCCATTGAGACCATCCTCCTTGCTTTCCAGGAGCATCCGTCCACCGGGAAAAGGGCATTAAGGTCATACCTCCTTGCAGGAAACCGCGCACTGTGCAAAGCGGACGGAAAAAACAGCCTGAAGGCATCCGTCACGGTGCTGGTAACCGATTATGCAAAGATGCGTTACGGGTATGCGGGAAATACGAGGCTGCGCCTGTACCGGGACGGAAATGTAAAGGAACGGACGCAGGACATGTCCCTGGGAAATGACATGGCGAGGAAAAGGAAGCAGCCGGCGGACATCCTGTCCAGGCATGAGGAGAGGAACAACCTGTACACATGGCTGGGATGCGGAAAGGGATTCCGGCCTTACATCTCAAAAAAAACCGCCCTGGTAAACGGCGATATCCTGACGCTGTATACCAGGGGCATATGGGAAAACCTGGACGAAGGGGAACTGAAGGATATCTTTTCGGAAGCAAAGGACGACCCGCAGGAATGCATCGACAACGTAGAGGACATGCTCCTGTCAAAGCAGCCGGAAAATTTGGAGAACTATACGTTTGTCACGATATTCGTGGATAAAGTATTTACGGACCCGAACAGAAAAAGGCGCACGAAAAAAATCATATTGGCAGCGGTGATTGTACTGGTGGTCATCGCGGTGGCGGTACTGGCGGTATGGCTGCTGCGCCGCCAGAGAACCAGGCGGACGGAGGAAATGGAGCGACGCCTTGCAAACACCATGGAATACATCAGGGACGGCAATTACGTGCGTGCGGGAGAGGAATGCAAAGAGGCGCTGGGAAATGCGGAAAAGCTGCGGGATAAGGAGAAGACGGAGGACATCTCTGCCTATCTGATGCTGATAGAGGCCGTAAATAAGGCGGACGGCCTGTACGGGGAACAGGAATACGAAAGCGCACAGGCGGATTACATGACGGCCATGGAACGCTCCCGCAGCGCCGACCATGTGGCGGATGAATACATAGAAAAGAAACTGTCGGTCATCAATGATTACCTGTCCGTGTACGATTATATCCGGATGGGGGATTCCCTGAGCGTCAAAGGGGACTACAAGGCGGCGGAGGAAAAGTACCTGCTGGCAAAGTCGCTTGCCACGGGCATCTGCTTTGATGCGGGGCGGAAGGACGCCATGGAATCCCTGGACCGGATTTATGGGGAGATGGCGAAGGAAACGGAGGCGGAGGAAGCCGAAAGGAAAGAGATTGCCACGGCGCAGGCAGGCGCGGCGGAACTGCTGGCGGAGGGCGACAAGGCATTTGAAGACGGCGACTATGAAGGCGCAAAGGTCTACTATGCCATGGCGATGGACAAATACCAAAAGCTGGAAGACGATGCAAACCGCGCGCAGACGGAAATCCGCCTGCAGTCCTGCATGAAAAAAGCGGCGGAAAAGGAAGAACGGGAAGCGCTGGCGGAGGAATACATGGAGGAAGCGGCGGCATTGGAAGAAGAAGGCGACCTGGCGGGGGCAAAGAAGAAGTACCTGCTGGCAAGGGATATCTATAAGGAACTGAAAGACGACGACAAAGCCGGTCGGACGGAGAACCGGATGGATTTGCTGGAAGTGGACGCGGAGGAGGAGAAAGAGAAAAGACAGCAGGAAGCATTGCAGCAGAACGGACAGCAGCAGGCTGCACAGGCAGGGGAGACGGTGTCGGGGAATACGATGGAGTAAGATGAAGGGATACAAACGGGAAAGGGGACATGGAATATGGGAAAAGAACATTTAGTGGACGGTGCATGGTTAATGTGTACCAGTGGCAGCGCTCCGGCAAGATTTAAACTGACTGAGGGACACGGATATACCAGCGGAGGCAGGAGTATAGCAAATTGTAAGGATTGTAAGGCAGGGGAGCATATACCGTGCTTTGGTAATTGTAAGAACAATACGAAAACCAAGACCTGTGAGGGGTTCATCAATTTGTCGGATGAATGGGTAAGCACCACATTTTCAGACAAAACCCCGGAACAAGTAAGCGGTGAAGACGTGATCACTATGGATAGTGTATTGCTATGCAATAAGGGAGGGATTATTATCCCGCTTACTTCCGGGCAGGGATATGACAATGGAATCAACTGGAACGCATATAGCAAAAGATACCAAAAGGCCGCTTTATGGATGTTGGGAAAAAACCTGATGTGCCAAATATTCGGTAATGATCCCATAAATCTTAATACGGGAAATTATATATACGAAAAAGAGGATTTGGTAATTCCCGGAATTACTAAACTTTCCTTCCGCCTGTTCTACAATTCCATGGGGAAAGGGCGGGAAGGATGTGTTGGCGAAGGATGGCGTCATAACGGGGAAATATCCGTCCGTCAGGAACAAAACGGAAACTGGCTATTCTTATGCCTTGATGACGGACGGGAACTTCCCTACCGTAGAACCATTGGCGACATATATGCGCCGCTATTTAAAGGGGAAGGGCTTTTAAAAAAGGAAAAGGAAGGATTCAGGTATTGCGCGGGCGGAATGAAGGAATATCTGTTTGACGGAAATGGGAAGATACTCAGTAAACAGGACAGGAACGGAAACAAGGATTTCTTTTCTTACGACGGGGCAGGCAGGCTTATTAAGATTAACGGTGCAAACGGTGGGAAGCTTACCTATGTCTATAACAGGGAAGGGAACCTCATACGGGTAAGTGACCATGCGGGCAGGGAAATACGGTTATGGTATAGGTACAGGAGATTGTGGAAATTCATCAATACTTCGGGGTATGCCTATATTTACCATTACAACGAGGACGGTAAACTGGAAAGCGTAACGACGCCGAGGGGAATCACCGGTATATATAATGAATATGACGGTGTAGGGCGGGTAACAAAGCAAGTGCTGTCGGACGGCGGTACGGCAGAACTAAGATATGATGATGTAAACATGTGTACTTATTTCAGGGAGCCGGAAGGGAGCATTTCCATTCATAAAAGCGACGAAAAATTCAGGAACATTGCAAATGTTTACGGGGAAAAGGAGGAATCCTGCGGGTACAATGATAACAACCAAAAAACATTTTATGTGGACAGGAATGGAAACACGACAAGATACCATTATGATGAAAACGGGAGATTGACAGGGGTTACGGATGCATTGGGACAGCAGACCAAATATTCTTATGATAAGGATGGGAGGCTGCTTGCGGTATCCAGGGGTAAAAAGGAACTGGGCAGAAATACCTACGATGGGAAAGGGCGTTTGGTGAAGGTTACGGATGCCCTTGGAAGATGCAGGGAAACGTTTTATAACCAAAGGGGTCTGCCGGAAAAGATTCTTCAGCCGGATGGAAGCTGTATCCTGTTTGCTTATGATACGAGGGGCAATATGGAGTGCATTACGGATCCGTATGGGGGCACGCTGCATTACAGCTATGACAGCCTGAACCGCTTGGAATCTTATTCGGATTCGGAAGGAAATTCCGTCCATTACCAGTATGATGAGGGAAACCGTATAACCGTTGTTACAAACCAGGAAGGGAACAGGAGAACCTATGATTACAATGAAAACGGCAAACCGTCCGTGATCCGTGATTTTGACGGGAAAGAAATCTGCATTGGATACGGTGCGACAAACATCCCGGAGGAAATGACGGATAAAGAAGGAAGAAGCATCCGGCGCAAGTATGATAAAAGGGGGAACCTGTCGGAGGAAACATTACCGTCAGGGGCAGTTATTTCTTATTATTATGATGTGAGAAACTGTTTGGAGAAAGTGGAAGTAAGGAAAACTGCGGAAGAAGATGCCGTTACGGTCATTACTTATGGACATGATCCGGCAGGAAATCTGATTTCGGTTAAAGTGGGAAACGGAAAAGAGGTGCTTTCGGAATCTTCCCATGGCTATGATGCTTTGAACCGCCTTGTATATACTGTGGATCCGTCAGGAGGGAAAACGGTTTATACGTATGATGAAAACGGAAATGTCAACAGTATCACGGATCCGGCGGGAAATATAAGGACATTTGTCTATAATAATGCAGGCGAGCTGCTTGAGGAGACGGATGCCAGGGGAAATGTTACACGGTATTCCTATAATGCGCTTGGAAAAAAAGAATCCGTAACGGATAGCAAAGGGCGGGTGACCCAATATTTTTATTTACCGGGCGGGCGTTTGGAAAAGGTCTTATATGCGGGCGGAAGGGAAGAAAAGTATACCTATGACTTATTGGGCAGGGTTAAGACGAAAACAGATGGCGATGGAAACTGTTTCTCACACTTTTATGACTGCATGGGAAGGGTATCGGAAGTAAACAGGAACGGGAAACCATGGGTAAAATATGCTTATGACGCATTAAGCCGTGTTACTTCCGTGACGGATGCGGCCGGACATACCACATACTATGAATATACCCCAAACGGAAAGCTCCGCGGGGTAACGGATGCGCTGGGAAACCGTACGGAATATGGTTATGACGGGACTGGAAAGATGGCTCATGTCCGCCAGCATGGTAAGGAGGGGGAAGCGGACAGGGAAAGTTTTTATGAATGGAATCCGTTAGGGCAGTTGGAATGTATCCGTGATGCATCCGGGAGGGAAGAACGTTTTTCCTATGATGCGTTGGGGAGGACTGTCCTGAGGGTGGACAGCGAGGGGTACTGTACGGAATATTCTTATACCCCGGACGGAAAAGTAAAGGATGTCCTGTACGGGGACGGAAGCCGTGTGGAAATGGAATATGGCGCATTAAGGAAACTGGAGGCAGTCAGGGACTGGCTGGGGGAAACCATAATTGAAAGAAATCCATATGGGGATCCCATACGGATTACGGACCATAAAGGGCAGACCGTGGAATACGAATGGGGAACCATGGGGGAAAGAACCGGCATCCGGTATCCCGGCGGAAAAACCGTAAATTATGAATTCGACGGGTTGTGCCGGTTAAAGGAAATGGTACGCAGGGAACGGGGGAAGGATGATTTACGGATTTTATACAGGTATGACGGTGATGGAAGACTGTCGGAAAAGCAGATGCCGGGAAATCTTCATACATTTTATAAATATAACCGGGAAGGATTACTGGAGGATCTTTTTCATGAAGACGGACAGGGAGTATTGGAACATATCCATTACGGTTACGATGCCGGCGGCAATAAGGTTCTTGTTGAGAAAGAGAGGGCTGGAATGCCAAAGGAGAACGGACGCTATGTTTACCGCTATGATGCCCTGAACCGTTTAACAGGGACGGAAAAAGACGGGAAGCCGTTGCGGAATTACAGGTATGATACATTCGGTAATCGTACCGAAATGGAAGATTTTGAAAAGGGAAAGAAATCCTTATATTTTTATAATTCCCTGAATCAGATTCTGTCGGAGGAAATATGGGATTGGGAGGGCTTGCAGCCGGATGGGAATACCGGTTCCGTTCTAAGTGCCACCGTGGAATATGAACATGACTTTAGGGGGAACCTGACTGCGGAATACCAAAACGGAAAACTGGTACACGGATATGCCTATAATGCCATGAACCGGCTTGCCAGGGTTTGGGACGGTGAAGGGCGGGAAGCGGAGTACCGTTATAATGGTTTGGGGCAGAGGGCCGAAAGGATTGGGAAGGAGGAAGGGGAAGAATACCTTTTGGATTTGTCAAGACCTTTCCATAACCTGTTGGAATTAAGGAAAGGAAAACACAGGCAGAGCTTTTATTGGGATGTCGGCGTGGCGGCAATGGAGCAGGAGGGGGATCCCCCCAAATATTTCCTGGATGATGAGCTTGGCAGCCCGCTGCGTGTGTTATATGGAACCGGGAAAGGGAATATATACGCTTACGATGAATTTGGAAATGACCTGTACGGGGAAAGGGCAGGGGCAACTGGGCGCTGCAGCAAAGCGGGGGAAGGACAGCCGTTTGGCTATACCGGTTACCGTTATGATGATATTGGCGGAACTTATTTTGCACAAGCAAGGGAATACATGGCTGCGAAAGGAAGGTTTTCTGCGGTGGATGTCATGCGTGGAAACGGTGCGGTACCGAATACGCTGAACCGGTATGGTTATTGCTGGGGAAATCCCCTTAGTTTGGTGGATTGGGACGGATTGATGCCTGAATGGCTGGAAGGGATATACGCACATTTACAGTTTCAGGCGGAATTTTTGACATTGTACGGATATATTGAAGATTTGTATGTCGGAAGCAATGTTTTGACGGATGGGCAGGGGAATGTGGTATGTTATGGGGCGGTTAATGTAAAAATACCCGGAGGTGGAAAGAAGGGAGGAGATGGGTTTGCTGATGCGGTTGTGTTTGATAATAATGTGGCATATATTTATGAATTAAAACCGCAGCGTTATCATGAAAATATAAGTTATAGTACGGAGAGAAAAGAGGGGATAAAACAATTAGAAAGATATGTTGACACTTATAATGCTAATGGTGGAAAAGCTAGAAAAGGAGATGAGATGACTATAAATTTGATTTTGGATATAGAGCAGCCTTTTTTATTTGATAGCGATAAAACGATTATATACCGAATGTATGAGGATGATCCGGGAATGGTATATTATGAAATTAATGGAAACGGGGGAGATGGTACAAAGAGGGTCGAATTATTAACATCGGAAGAACTGGACAGTTATGAAATGCCATTGACGATTGCAATGGTGACTATGTATGCGGCGGTAGTTGGATTAGGGAATGCTGCGTTGGCAGGAACGGTAAGCGCCGCATTTAATAGCATTTTTCCGCTAATTATCATAGATCGGGATATTTGGGATAACATTATTAACTGGGATCCGCAAAGGAACTGTAATCAGATTGCATGATGGTATGCGCTTTGAAATAACGGGAAGGAAGAAAATATGGAACGGAAAAAAATCGTAAAAGAAATTTTGGGGACAGAATTGACGAAACTTGGATTTGTATATGAAAAAGGCTCCTACGTCAGGAGAAAGAACGGGATAAAGCAGAGTATAGAGGTAGGGGAAGAACGTTATGCCAGGAAACGCGCAAAGATGTATTTTTACGCGAATGCTTACGGGCAGAAACCGGTGGAGCTGGAGGATTTTGTACCGGGAATCCTACAGGAAAGCTGGGAATACGAAACGGATGAGGAATACCGTGCCATTATCCAACAGTTTAAGGAATGGACACTTACCTACGGACTGGAACAGTTGGAAAAAATGAGCATCCCGACGACGGAGGAACGACCGAAACCGGAAACGAACCGCTATCTTTATGAGCACCATGAGGAATTGAACCGGGAATATTTGAAAAAGATGGGGATGGAGGGTGCGGAAGCGCCGGATGTTTTGTTTGCACTCCAGGATGAAATGGAAAAGCTGCGGGGGTTGTCATTTAAGGAAGTGGAGCAGACACTGGTAGGATTAGCGGCGGTTTACGGACACTGTATATGCCTGTATGAAAAAGGAATTTGGCATTGGAATGAGGAGATTCAGTCATGCATAATTTCTGATGTAGGGGAAAGCGGAATTTCAGATCCTCCGTTACTAAGTATGATTTGTTCATACCATAGTAAGAGAATAAGGGATGATGAATTTATTGATGAATATATTCAAATTATTTACAGCAGAAATACCAAAATAGAACTGGGATGTATAAAAGGTGAACCGACAGACCTAAAAGTAATAAGTGATATATACGACAAAATGTACCAAAGAAGGGAGGAAAAGGGGAGGATATAACCAATAAACCAAAGTACGGGAAAGATAAGAAAAGTAGGGACAAAATAATGGAACGGAAAAAAATTGTAAAAGAGATTTTAGGAACGGAATTGGAAAAACTTGGATTTGTATATGAAAAAGGCTCCTACATCAGGAGAAAAAAAGGGATAAAGCAGAGTATAGAGGTAGGGGAAGAACGTTATGCCAGGAAACGCGCAAAGATGTATTTTTACGCGAATGCTTACGGGCAGAAACCGGTGGAGCTGGAGGATTTTGTACCGGGAATCCTACAGGAAAGCTGGGAATACGAAACGGATGAGGAATACCGTGCCATTATCCAACAGTTTAAGGAATGGACACTTACCTACGGACTGGAACAGTTGGAAAAAATGAGTATCCCGACCACGGAGGAACGACCGAAACCGGAAACGAACCGCTACCTTTATGAGCACCATGAGGAACTGAACCGGGAATATTTGAAAAAGATGGGGATGGAGGGTGTGGAAGCGCCGGATGTTTTGTTTGCACTCCAGGATGAAATGGAAAAGCTGCAGAGGTTGCCATTTAAGGAAGTGGAGCAGATATTGGTAGGATTGGCGGCGGTTTATGGTCATTGTATGTGTCTGCTTGGAAAAGGGACGTGGTACTGGAATGAGGAACGTCAGTCATGCTTAATTGATAATGTTGGAGAAAGTGGAATATTGGAATATCCTTTATTAAGCCTGATTAGTTCTTATCAAAGAAAGATCATAAGGGAGGATGAGTATATTAAGAGATATATTAACAATATTTACAGTAGAAACACCCAAATAAAATTGGGATGTATAAAAGGTGAACCGACAGACTTGAAAGTAATCAGTGAAATATACGACAAAATGTACCAAAGAAGGGAGGAAAAGGGGAGGATATAACCAATAAACCAAAGTACGGGAAAGATAAGAAAAGTAGGGACAAGAATATGGAACGGAAAAAAATCGTAAAAGAGATTTTAGGGACGGAATTGGAGAAACTTGGATTTATATATGAGAAAGGTTCTTATGTCAGAAGAAAGAACGGGATAAAACAGTGTATAGAGGTAGGGGAAGAACGTTATGCCAGGAAATGTGCAAAAATGTATTTTTACGCGAATGCCTATGGGCAGAAACCGGTGGAGCTGGAGGATTTTGTACCGGGAATATTTGAAAAAGATGGGGATGGAGAGTGCGGAAGCGCCGGATGTTTTGTTTGCTCTCCAGGATGAAATGGAAAAGCTGCAAGGGCTTCCGTTTAAGGAAGTAGAGCAGACACTAGTAGGACTGGCGGCGGTTTACGGTCATTGTATGTGTCTGCTTGGAAAAGGGACGTGGTACTGGAATGAGGAACATCAGTCATGCATGATTGACAATGTTGAAGAAAGTGGAATATTGGAGTACCCTTTGTCAAGAATGATTAATTCTTATCACACAAAGGGAATAAAGGAGAATGAGTATATTGAGGGATATATTAGTAATATATACAGTAGAAACACTAAAGTAAAAATGGGATGGATAAAAGGTGAACCGACAGACCTGAAAGTAATTAGTGATATATACGACAAAATGTACCAGAGAAGGGAGGAAAAGGGGAGGATATAGACCGGACAAAGGATGTGATATCAAATACGAAAATAGAGTGTGGCTGGCAAGGACAAACCGGGGCAAATGGGGACAACGGTGCCGGGAAATATAATTGGGTAAGACAGACGGAAAGTGCAAAAGAAAGGGAAAGGTATGAGAAATGGGAAAAAATGAATATCTGGTCAGCGGTGCGCAATTAAAGTGTACGAGCGGAAGTGAACCGGGATGGCTTAAGATACCGGTGGGACACGGTTATACCAGCGGGGGAAAAAATAAGGCAAACTGTGAGGACTGCGTGGAAAAGGATAACATCCCCTATTTCGGTAAATGCAGTAGGAATCATGGGACACATAAATGTGAAGGCTTCATGAAGCTATCGGATAAATGGGAGAGTATGTCCCCTTCCTTAATGAGCGCGGAAAAAGTGAACGGGGCGGATGCCATAGACATGCAGAGTGTGCTTATTTGTAAAAAGGGCGGATTGATTATGCCGGTTACTTCAGGGCAGGGATACCAAAAAGGGGTTGACTTAAAGAAGTTTGCAAAGAAGTTCCAAAAAACCATCCCGTGGACGCTGGGAAAGAGTTTTATCTGCCACATACTGGGACGTGATCCGGTGAACCTCAATACAGGGAATTACATATGAAAAAGAAAGCCTTGTTATTCCCGGCATCGTCGGGCTGTCTTTCCGTCTCATGTATAATTCTATGTCGTCGGAGCGGGACGGGGGTATGGCGGAAGGCTGGACCCACAATTACGGGCTGCGCATCCGCGAAATGGAAGGAGGATTTTTGTACCTCCGGCTGGACGACGGCAGGAGTCTGCCGTACCGCCGTACGGTGGGCGGCATGTACACACCGGTATTTGGGGACAGGGGCATTGTGAGGAAAGACCGGGACGGATTCCTTTATTGTACGCCGGACAATACGGAATATACATTTGACGGGAGGGGATTGCTCCTTACAAGGAAAGACAGAAACGGGAATACGGATTCCTTTTTCCATAATGCCAGCGGACAGCTCATGAAAGTATCGGGTGCATGCGGAGGAGAATTCACCTATACCTATAACAGGGAAGGGAACCTCATCCGCGTGGAGGATCATACGGGAAGGATGGTCCGGCTGCGGTACCGGTACGGGAGACTGTGGCAGTTCGTAAATGAATCAGGACATACTTATACTTATGGGTATAACGAGGACGGCAGGCTGGAAAGCATCGTCACGCCGAGGGGCATTACGGGCGTGTATAACGAATATGATGCCGCCAACCGGGTAGTGAAGCAGGTACTGCCGGATGGGGGTGTGGCGGAGATGATGTATGATGATGAAAATATGCGCAGTTATGTGAAGAACCCGGATGGGAGCATGGTGGTACATGAAATGGACGAACGGATGCGCAACGTGAAAAACATATATGCGGATGGGGAAGAAACCTTCGGATATAACGACAACAACCAAAGGACGTTTTACGTGGATAAAAACGGGAACAAGACAAAATACCGGTATGACGGCAGGGGGAACCTGGCGGCAGTCACCAATGCTTTGGGGCAGGTGACGGAATACACTTATGACAGCGGAAACCGGCTGCTTACTGTGAAGGAATGCGGCAAGATAATAAGCAGGAATGCATATGATGAGGAGGGAAGACTGGTAAAAAGTACGGATGCGCTTGGACGCAGCCGCAGGATTGTTTACAATGGGAAAGGACTGCCGGAGCAGTTGGAGAGAGAGGACGGAAGTCTTTTGTATGTCCGGTATGATGACAGGGGAAATATAATCGGCACCACGGATTCCAATGGGGTAGCAACAGCCTATACCTACGATATCCTGAACCGGCTGGTCATGTCCGCCGATGCGGAAGGAAATGCCGTCTGTTATGAATATGATGCTGAAAGCCGTGTAACGGCGGTAATCAATCCGGAAGGAAATACAAGGACTTACACTTATAATGAGAGCGGGGAACCGGTGTGTATCCGCGATTTTGACGGTAATGGGGTTACGGTGGAATATGATTGTATGAACAGACCGGGAAAAATCACGGATAAGGAAGACGGGATTACACTGCGCCGGTATGATCTGATGGGAAATTTGGCGGAGGAGATATCCCCTTCGGGGGCTGTGACCACATATACATATGACAGGAATGGACATATGGTGAAAACGGAATTACGGAAAACGGGGGAAGAAGCGGAATCCTCTTTTTCCTGCATTTATGAATACGATCCTGTGGGAAATGTGCTGCATGGCAGGGTATTGGACGGAGGAAAGGTAACGGCGGAGGTTTCTCATGTTTATGATGTTTTGGACCGTGTCATACAGACTGTGGATCCTGTTGGCAACCGGACGGAGTATGATTACAGGCCGGATGGGCATCTTGGCGGCATTGTTTACGGGGACGGAAGCCGGGTGGAGCTGGAATATACGCCCTTGGGACAGATTGCACTGGTAAGGGACTGGAACGGGGAGACCAAGATAGAACGGAACCGCCAGGGAAGACCCGTACGGGTTACGGACCATACAGGAAAAACAGTGGAATATGAATGGGGTGCAATGGGAGAAAAGAAAAGCATGACTTATCCGGACGGGAAAAAAATCCGGTACGGTTATGATGGACAACTCCGTTTGGAAAAGCTGGTAAGGGAGGAAAGAGGAAAGACAGATTTATGCATCACGTACCGCTATGACGGGGAAGGACGCCTGTCGGAAAAAAATGCGGGTGGGTTGTGTACCGTTTGGCAGTACAATGCCGTCGGGCTGCCGGAAGAACTCATACACAGGGACGGGAGGGATATCCTTGACCGTTACCGTTATGAATATGATGCGGTGGGAAACAAAACCGGCATCAAAAAGGAAAGGAAGGGACTGCCGGGGGAAAACGGGACATACGGGTTCCTCTATGATCCGTTAAACCGCCTGACGGACGTGGAAAAAGACGGAAAGCCTATCAGGAAGTATATTTATGATTCCTTCGGGAACCGTACGGGAATGATGGATTATAGTGCAGGAAGGACATATATTTATACGTACAATATGCTGAACCAGCTTGCGGGGGAGGAAATATGGGAGGGGGATGTGGCATGTACTTGGAGTGGCGGCATCCAAAGAGAAGCAGACATGATAAAAACCTATGCCTATGATTTACGGGGAAATTTAATATCGGAATGCACCGGGGAAACTCAGTCCCGCAGGTATGTATATAACGCAGGGAACAGGTTGTCTGAGTTCCGGGACAGCAGGGGAATGCAGTCATTGTATTGTTACAATGGATTGGGATATCGTACAGCGAAGGTATCCGGTGATAGAAAGGAAACATACTTTTTGGATTTAATGGCGCCGGGGGGCCGACTGCTGGAATTTCAAAGGGGGGAGGAAAGACAGAACATTTATTGGGATCTCTCTCCTGCTGCAGTGGAAGATACGGGGAAAAGTCCGAGATATTACATGAATGATGAATTAGGCAGCCCTTTGCGTGTGTTATATGCGACAGGCAGGGGCAGTGCATACGGTTATGATGAATTTGGGAATGACCTGCATGATATGCATGGTGCAGACAGTTTTGGAACACCATATGCCAAACAGGGGGAAGAACAGCCGTTTGGTTACACGGGCTACCGTTATGACGGTGACAGTGGAACTTATTTTGCACAGGCAAGGGAGTATGACGCAGGCAGAGGCAGGTTCATGGCAAGGGATACCCATTGGAATGCGGATAACAGTATTTACGGGGATATTCCTGCCGGTGGTTTTGTGCCAAACATGGATGCGGTAAGGCAGAGTACAAATGTTTATGCTTACTGTATGAATAATCCTGTCAGGTACGTGGATTTGTTGGGAGGTGAAGCCGGGGATACGTTTAAGTCCATGGATGATGCGGCAAAAGATTTCGCGGAAACAATGAATGCTGAATCCATTGAAAAGGATATTGAGTATGGCGCTTATATATATGCGTGGGAAGTTGAAGTAGAAAAAAAGATATTTGGTTTTATACCTTTTGGTACTGAAAAAAAGAGATATTACTCCTATACGGAACCGCATACAAATAATTTTGATGATCGTGTGGAAATGGATCCTTATAACAAAGCGGAATTGCCGGAAAAGAAGGATGCATGGATGGGTAAAGTATGGCCGGTGGCTGGTATTCATACTCACGGGGCATATAAACAATCAAAAGAATCAATAGAAACTGGTAAATATCTTATAAAAGATACGGATATTCCTTCAGATATTGATGAAGACTGGTCAAAAGAATTTTCAAGATTGCCCATTTATGTTGTGACTCCAATAGGAACACTGCGCAGTTTTGATCCAAATGAAAAATCAGTTCTTAATCAGCATAAAAAATTAGTAAATGAATGGAAATTGCCCCATGATAAAAATCATCCTTTGCGTGAGGAAAATCATAAAAAAGAATGTGAAAATTGTTATCCGAAAGATTCGGAAACTGCAACTTGTACTTCTGATAAGTAAGTATTAGATATGGCAGCCAAAAGGGGTGGAATATATGAAAAATAAATTTTTATATGTATGCTTTACATTGTCTTTCTTGATAAATATGGCATTGTCAATACATCTGTTGAAGCGTCAGCCGGTATGTGAACATAAGCATTGGGAAGATATAGACAGGACAAAGGATGTGATACCGGATGGGAAAACGGCAATACTGCTGGCAAAGGAGCGGTTGGACGGAAAATGGATTGGGGAGGACTATCCATATGTTTACTTTGTTTTTTTTAACGAGCCGAGTTATGAATGGATTGTTTTCTTTCGATACAGGGCAGAAGACAGGTTTTATGTGGATGGAGAATGTGTAGTATGGCTGAGACGGGACAATGGAATCTTAAATAATTTCTGTCGCTGATATATGTGGGAAGGAATGTATAGCCCGACAATGCTGATATTTAAGCGATTAAAATATTATGGGATACATTGTAAATATTATTTTGGTCTCAAGATAAAAGTAAGTAACAAATAAGGAGCATGATCATGAAAAAAATTTATTCTTATGTGTATTTAGGGGGCGGCACATTTTTAAGCATCGTTTTGGGCATTTATTCCGTAAGAAATGGATCATACCGTAAAATGGATGCCTATATGGCGTATGCCATAGGACGAGAGCAGGATTATTATAATGAGGAAATGGCAGTCAGGCTGGCGGCAGTTTTGGGACCTGATGAAAGGAAACTGCGGGGGACTTTCGAGGAAAGCGTGGAGGTCGTGTTTAATTACCCGACCAATGAGTGGCTTGTTATTTATTGGCTAAGTGATCCCATATGGGACAGGCTGATGATAGGGGTGAGAAGGGATACGGGGAGTATAGAAAATTATGGGTATGAAGTAGTAAATTAAAACTGGATATGTGTTCTGAGTTTCAGTGTTAGTGGCGGAACGTAAGCAAATGGAAAAATATTTTTGCACTGAAAAATCCTCGACGAGACAAGCTGATGGCAGGGGTGAGAAGGGACAGGTTTAACCAAAGCAAACAAGAAAGGATATGTAAATGTTTGGATTGAAGCGGGGAAATGGCTGGGTGGCAAAGAAGATGAAAATTAATTTGCTTTATGTCTTTGCAGGAACCATCACAATTTTAAGCGGCCTTTTTGGCGTCTGTGCCGTAAAATGCGGACCATACAGGGAACTGGATGCTTATATGACAGAACCTTTGGAACGCGACAAAGAATATTATGATGAGGAAATGGCGGTCAGATTGGCGGCAGTTGTAGTACTTGGTTATGGCAATTTGCAGGGAACTTTGGAAGAAAGTGTGGAGGTTGTGTATAATTATCCGACCAATGAGTGGCTTGTCATATTTTCCTTGGATGATCCCTTATGGGATAGGGTGGTCGTAGGAGTGAGAAGGGACAACGGTAGCATAGAGTTTTATGGTTGGATGAAGTGGTAATGGCGGATTGGAAAGGAGGGGGTGTTTGTGGAAAGAAAAATATTATGTGTTTGTATTGTATTGTCCGCTTTTTTTAGCATGGCGCTGGGCTTCCACCTGTTAATACGGGAGCCCGTGTGCGGGCACGTACATAGGGATGAAATAGATTGGACGAGGGATGTGGTGCCGGATGCGGAAACGGCAGTACTGTTGGTGAGAACAAAATTAGGTAAAAGACTGATTAACGATTATCCGTATGAATACCGTGTTTTCTTCAATGAACCGAGTTATGAATGGATTGTTTTCGTCCGGATCAGGGAGGAAGACATAGGCATATTTTTGGACGGGGAGCATGTGGTATGGTTGAGGAGGGATTACGGAATTGTGAGTAATTATCACCGCTAAGGGGTAAGGGGATATTAGCGGCTCAGGGAATCGCCGGTGGCAGGTTTCGGACTGGAGGTGGCAAGTGGCAACGGTGCTTATTATGTGGATATCTGTTTTAATCATGCATGTTTTTATTATCTGCTTGATGAATGCTGATATAAGGATAAAGGCATTAATCGGCATTGCGGTTTCCATAATTGCAGTAATCATTTGTTTGATCTGTCCTGGAAATTGGTTTGCCCTGTACCTGTTATTGATACTTCCGGTATTTTATTTGGGATTGATAAGCATAATCCGCATTAACAAAGAAACAAAACTGTTTATGGGCATAGAATCAAAAATGCGGTATTCCGATGATGTAATAAAAAAAATACGGAAATCCTGATAATCTTTTCCATCGGTGCATGGTTACACTGCCCAAGGAAGGAAACATAAAAGATAAAGTAATACTCATACTTCCCCAAAAGCCGTTTGCCCTCTATCAGGTGGATTATAACGGCAATTGCATCAATGGTTCGGGGCGATACGATGCGATTGGCTGGTTACATAATTTTGCACCTTACAACGAACTTGCGGATGGTCTTGCGTGGTATGGATATTTGGTAATTAGAATGGACATGCTTGGCGCATGCGGAAAGGAAGATTTTACAAATTATGAGGATGGCGTATTGGAATGGGTGACATATGTGACAGAACTATTCCACATCAAAAACGACTTGGTTGTAATTGGGCATAGGGAAAATAATATTCAGGCAGTAAAACTAATGTTGAAGGAAAGGTGGAAAGTGGGTATCCTGCTATGCTGTGAACCGCATGGCGGGTATGATGCGGAAGGTAAAAGTTGCCTTGATTATATGTTGGAATTAGGGAAAGAACACTCTGTTTTGCAAATAAATGCGGGCATTGGCGGGAAAAGAAAAAATAAGATCCGTGAAACGGATAAGCTGAAATGTAAGTATAAATCCGTGAATGTGGAAAATATGGATATTTCATTGAGGAAAGGGAAAAGCAGGAATCTGTCGGAAAAAGGATATGGAATATTATGCGGCACCGGGAAATTCCCGCCTGTATATGAGGGATTACGTGGCAAGCCAGTATATTACAGCGACATATGATCATTATGAAGATTATTTGGGGAGAAGCATCATAATCGAACCCAACAGGATAATTGAAAGTTTTGGTAGTTATATGAAGCAGGAGGATGCAGTTTTCAGGTACCGGACGGTGGAGGTGGAAACCGTGAATGGCGGAACTTATGGAAGCAGGCTGGGGAGGAGTGGTACCGGAAATATGCGGAACAGAAAGTTACGGTGGTTAAGTTTTCAGGGAAATGGAATTCGATGTCTTTTGTGGTAACGGAAGAAGGGGAAGTGCTGTGTTGGTATTTGTTTGATATTTATTACATGGAGCGGTACAGGGAAGCGGTAACGGACATGAGAGAGGAAGAACTGTACGGTGAATGGAAGGTGAGACGGCTGGTGTCCTATCAGGACGGCTGGAGGGGAAGGAACAGATGGTTTGGCGGTACGGGGTACAGGGAAGAAGACGGAGGTTTTTTTTATCCGGAAAGCTATTTGGGGGATACCGTAATAATCAGTGAGGACGGAATGGAGATATATGGCGGCAGCGGCGTGCTGCCGGACAGACTTGGGACAGGCGGTTATACTTCCGCAATCGTGGACAAATATGGTTATCAAAATGAAAAAGGAATCCATGACGAGTTAGGACTTACCAATGAAGAAATCCAGGTTTTTACAGGAAATATCAGGGAACCGGGGAATAGTATTTTGGACGGCGAGATTGTGGCGGTCAGCAGGACGGAGGTCATCATTAAGATATACCAGGGATGGTATCTGCTGGAGAAAACATAAACCGTCCTTGGCGTAAAGATAATGATAAAGGGGGGAAAATAAAAAGAATAATAAAAAGATAAATAAAAAGGTAAAAGATGAATAATTGAAATAAAAGAAAGGAAGAACCAATATTATGAAATCCAAATTTTTATACGCCTGCCTTGGCGTCTCCGTATGCATGAACATTTATTTGGGAAGCTACACACTGATGAATCCGCCGGTATGCGGCCGCGTACATGTGGATGTCATAGACCGGACAAAAGATTCCTATGGGAAAGAGAGCGCGGTGAAGCTGGCAGCGGCAAGTATCGGTTTATATGAAGACTGGGAAACACGGGAGGATCCCGCATATGACGTGGAAGTCGTGGAGAATGCGGAGACTTACGAATGGATTGTGACATTCACTCCCAGGGAACCGGGGGATGGGGAGGAAAAAAGGATAGGGATCCGAAGGGATATCGGGATTATTACTTATTATTAACTGATTAGAATATTAACTTATTAATTTTTTAATATATTAAAAATACGAGGGAGGAAAAGAAATGAAGGAACAGCAGGGAAGCCGGGTACCGCCGGTATTGGAATACCCTTTTGATTTTGAACGTTACATAGCCGAACAGCTCCGTGAAATTGATGATTTGGGAGAACGGGGATTTGCGAAAAAGGTGCTTTTGGAAGGGCTTGGCGGCATCATAGCCCGCACGGAACAGTGTTACCGGGAGCTGGAACAGCGGATTTACCGGGAGAGGGAAGTGCCGGAGAGCCGTTACGGGATAGCATCCACGGTGATCAGGCGGGAACATTATGACCCCATGAACGGAACCCTTTTTCCGGTTGTTCCGGCGGACCTGTGGCGGGAGGAATGTACGGAAGCCCTGTCCACGGGGGAATATCTCTATGCCGGGACCCTGTTTTTGGAAGCGGGGGAGGGGCTGTGCGCGGAATTTGAAGCGGAAGGGGATTTCGCGGGGACGGCGGACGGAAGGGAAACGGTGTTCCATGTCTGCCGTGCCGTAAGGTACCGGGATGCGGTGGAACGGTTATACCGGGTTTTTTTGGATAACGGTGTTCCGTGGACAACGGTGCATACGGGATATTTGGACAAGTTTTACGATATCTA
>CAJUMD010000028.1 GCA_910587275.1 uncultured Kineothrix sp. | reverse complement strand
TAAATAATTAATCATAAAATAATTAAAGGAAAGGGGCAAAACAAAAAAAATGATAGAGAATAGCAGAAACCTGAAAAACACGGACAATGACAACGGTAAGAGCACGGACGGGCAAAAAACAGGGAAAGGAACTTTAGGTGAGGCATTAGCGCGTAATGCACTGGATGATATTCCGCAGCCCAAAAGCGATGCCAAAGAAATCGTAGGACTTGTAAAAAGCAGCGGACGCATCACCGGATACCGGCTTTCCGACGGCTCCACCGTCTCCAAACAGGAAGGTGTCAGCCTTGCAAAAGACGGTGAAATCAAAGGCGTAGGAATTGCCCACCGGAAAGACACCGAATATTTAAAATCCCTGCCGGACGGCACGGAAGACAACAACCTGGGAAACCTCCCCTCCATATCCGGCTAAGTCACTACAATACCGCTTTTCCAAACTACCTTCTTGTGATGCACAGCACGGGAGGGGAGCCAAACCCCATGCCCGCTTTGGGTCCGCTGCCCGAAGGGAACCGCTCCTGCCTATGGCTGGCAGAACCTGTTCAAAAAAATGGAGCTGTTTCTTATCGTTTTCCCCGGACGATTTATGGTCGTATCAGGCGGCGCTGTTTGACGAACGCAGTGAGGAGTTCGCCGCCTTGACCATAAATCGTATGGGGGAAACGATTAGAAACAGCCCATTTTTGCCGTCAGGTTCTGCCAGCCATAGGCAGGAGCGGTTTCCTCCGGGCAGCGGACCCAAAGCGGGCATGGGGTTTGGCTCCCCTCCCGTGCGCCCCCTCCCGTACATCCTACATCCCCTTCAGTAAAGTCCTCAAAATCATAATATGGTATTCCTCATCCATAATAATCCGCCCCAGCACCGCATTCACGCACTCATCCTTCATCATGCTGATATGCATTTCATACTGCCTGATGGCATCCCGCTCCGCTTCCATATCCGCCAGCAGCATTCTTTTCGCATTTTCCGGCAGATTTAAACATTCCGGTGTCCACATCTTCTGCTTTCCGTTCGGATACCTTGCCGTGAAATCCACATTTCCGCCCAGCAGGACAATCAACTCACCCAGCTTCTGCAAATGCATCATCTCCGCCATCGCAATCCCCAAAAGTGTCCGCGCCATCGGACAATTTTCACAGGATATCCTGTTTTCATTATTAATATATTGCGTAATTGCAGACATTTCCGATACCGAACCGCAGTAATCCACCCCCAGCAGATTCGCATACGCCGGGTTCCTGGCGCTTACCTGAACCGGAGGATAAGGCAAATCCACCATGATTGGTTTTAACCCGGCAAAACTGCAGCCGCTTTCCAAAGGATTCTTTTTCGCTTCCATATACCAAGCTCCTATTATACTCTATAAAACAATATATGAAAGCGGTATCGGTCTGTGCAAAACAGGCGGGAAATAAATTTCCCGCCTGTTTCCTAATATTTTCCGAATCCGTCTCCCAGTGAAATAATCTGTTCATTCGGATTGGACTTGCTGGAAGAAGATGAATATGAACTGCTGTCCATGGATGATGAAGCTGATATGCCGCTGCTGCTACCCAAATTGTAGATGGAAAGCAGGTCACGCATCCTTGTCGCCTGGTTGGACAATTCCTCACTGGCTGCCGCACACTGCTCGCTGGTGGCGGAATTGGTCTGTACCACCTGGGATACCTGTGCAATCGCCTGCTCAATCTGTGCCACTGCAGTCGCCTGATAGTTGGAGGAATCCGCAATACCGCCAATCTGGCTGTCGCAGGTCTGCGCCGTGCTGCTGATGACTTCCAACGCACTTGCCGTTTCATCCGCAATCCTGGAACCCACGCCGACCTTCGAAATGGAATCCTCAATGAGTTCTGCCGTCTCTGCCGCCGCTGCCGCACTCTTTGCCGCAAGACTCCTTACTTCTTCTGCTACCACTGCAAAACCTTTTCCTGCTTCACCTGCCCTTGCAGCCTCAACTGCCGCATTCAATGCAAGGATATTGGTCTGGAATGCAATATCGTCAATAACCTTAATAATCTTGGAAATGCTTTCCGAAGACTGGTTAATATCCTTCATTGCAGTCATCATATCGCGCATCTGGGAGTTTCCTTTTTCCACATTGCTGATTACTTCCGCCATCAGACGGTTCGTTTCGTTTGCCTGCTCCGCATTCATCTTGGTCTTTTCCGCAATTTCGCTGATGGATGCCGTAATCTCCTGAATGGCGCTCGCCTGTTCCGTGGAGCCCTGTGCCAAAGCCTGGCTTGCACTTGCCACCTGTGCGGAACCAATCGTTACCTGTGAACCCGCATCGCTGATATTGGAAAGCGCATGGAAGTTATCCTCCACCAGTTTCTTTAAGGAATGACCAAGCAAATCATCCGCCGATTTCGGAACCACGTTAATAGTCAGGTTCCCGTTTGAAACCTCCTCGGCAATCTCCGCCTGGTATTTAATATTATCGATTACCTTTGTGTACTCGTCAACCAGTTCGCCAAACTCATCGTTGTTGTACTTTTCCATATGGATATCCACACGGCCAACCGCTATTTCCTTCGCCGCATCGGATAACTGCTTTACGGATTTTTCAATAATCCTAATCAATGCCAGCGCAACCACAACGGTAACTACCACGGAAACCAGCGCGATTCCGTAAGTCAGAATCGAAGTATACAATACATATCGCTCCTGCTCTGCCGGGTCAACCAGGCGGGCCGCCTGTTTTGTCGTTAAGTTGCCGAATAAAATGTTAAAAAGCGTAAGTAATATGGGAATCATAAATCCCAGTATCAATTTTGTCTTCATCTTCAAGTTTTTCATTATTTATACCTCTCATTCTTCATCAATTACCATTTCATTCGCCTGCTCAATCACCGACATATCCGCATCATTTAACAGCTTATCGGGATCCAGCAGCAGCTTTACGGAATCGCCAACCTTGCCGATACCGTACACATACTTGTTCTGCACTTTGTCGGCACGCCCAATCGAAGGTGGCGGCAAAATATTTTCTTCCTTTATCTCCACTACTTCCGCAATCTTCTCCACGATTAACCCAACAATCGTGGACTTTACATTGATGACAATGATACAGGTCCTGTCATTGTACTCAAAGGGCTCCTGTCGGAACCTCAGGCGCACATCGATAACCGGAATGATTTTTCCCCTCAGATTGATCAGTCCCTTAATATAATCTTCCGTCTCCGGAATCGCGGTAATTGCCTGAAATCCGATGATTTCATTTACATACTGGATTTTCAGGCCAAAATACTCGTTCCCGGACTTGAAAGTCATATATTTTCCCTTTTGGGCATCCCGTTCATCAGAACCGTTTCTCGAATCATCTGCCTGTTTTCTTAATTCGTTTGTCTCCTCCATATCGGTACTTTTCCTTTCTGTCCAAAATTTCTATTATCTTTGTTTCCTGTTTACTCCACCAATCCGCCCGGATCCAAAATCAGTGCAATACTTCCGTCCCCTAACTGGGTACAGCCGGAAAGCCCTTTGACCTTTTTGATATACGAGGGAATCGGTTTTACCACGATTTCCTGTTTTCCAATCAATTTATCCACAAACAGGCAGATGGTACGGTTTTCCACTTCCAGTATCAGCATCATGCCTTCTTCCACGGAAGTACGGTAATCTTCCATGCCATACCATTTGCCCAGCCGGATAACCGGATAGCATTCCCCGCGGATCATCACGTATTCTTCGCCGTTCGGCTCGTGAATCATCATTTCTTCCTTCACGCTGAAGAATTCCTTGATGACACCCGTCTCCATGACGAAAGAGGAATTGCCGGTTTCCATCACGATTCCGTCAATAATTGCCAGCGTCAGCGGAATCTTAAGGCTCATGGTGGTACCGAAACCGGTTTCGCTTTCAATATCCAGCACACCGCCGATTGCCTGAATGTTCTGCACCACCACATCCATTCCAACGCCACGGCCGGAATACTCCGTTACCTGCTCGTTGGTGGAAAAACCGGGCAGGGTAATGAACTGGAAAACTTCCTTGTCGCTGTAAGCGGATTCCGGTTTGCCCTCGGCCAAGAGCTCCTGCTTCCTTGCCTTGGCAAGAATCTTCTCGCGGTCCAGTCCTTTTCCGTTATCCGCTACGCTAATCCATACCTTTCCGGCTTCTGTCCGTGCCGATAAGGTAACCTTTCCTTTATCCGGCTTGCCGCTTTCATCCCGTTCTTCCTTTGTTTCGATTCCATGGTCCACCGCATTCCTTACCAAATGCATCAGCGGGTCAGAAATATGCTCGATGATGTTCTTATCCACCTCGGTATGCTCACCAATCATTTCAAAATCGATATCTTTTCCCAGCTTCCTCGATACGTCAAATACGATTCGGTTCATCTTTTGGAAAATATTGGTCAGAGGCACCATACGCATGGACATAATGACATTTTGTAAATCGGTGGAAATCTTCGCCATCTGCGCTGCCGCCTTATTAAAGTTGGCAAGGTTCAATCCCGGCACTTTTAAATCCGGGTTCTGCAGCACAACGGATTCGGAAATTACCAGCTCGCCGATTAAATCCATAAGCTGATCCATCTTGCTGACATTCACGCTGATAAAGGACGCTTTCTCCCCCTTCGGCTTATCCTTTGCCAACTGCTTTTTCTTACCCGGTTCTTTGGACTTAATAACGAAATCACCGGGAGCCATCTTCGGTTTTTCCGGCACCTTTTCCTCCGCCTTGCTCTCGTCAAGGGCTGCCTTTACCTTCGCCTCGATGTCCTCCACGCTGGATTCCAAATCAATCTTAAACTCATGTTCGCCGAAGTCAAAGCCCTGTAAAAATTCCTCCGCCCTGCATTCAAAGACATCCACTGCCTCTATGTCGTACCCGACACCGATTAGCTTGCGGATTTCCTCCTCATTGGACTGGGACTGCAGCAATATGCGGAACCCGTCCTTAATAATTACCTGCGCGCTTTCCGGATCGGATATAATGTCTTCCGGGGAATACAGCAAATCTTCCGCGATTTCCTTTAAGGCATACACCGTCTTATAGGCATGTACATTTGCCATCTCCGTATCCGGGTAAAACGTAATGTAAATCTTGTAAAAACGGCTTGCACTGCTGGCAACCGGAGCAATATAGAAATGCTTCGGCTCCACATGTACATTTTGGGGAACCGGCGCCGGCGCTTCCTCCCCTTCCTGTACTGCCCCGCTTTTGATTTTTTCCAAAAACTTATCCAGTTCAGCGATGATTTCTGCAGGTTCGCCGTCAGGCGACTCCCCGTTCTTAATCTTATCCATTTCACCGCTGATGAAATCCTCTACCGTCAATACATGCTCCACTAACTCCAAATGCGGCACATTATCGGGATGTGACTCTCTCAGGTAGAAAAAGACGTCTTCCAGCTTGTGGGATATAGCCGTAATGTTATCAAACATCATGATACCGGAAGATCCTTTAATTGTATGCATGGTACGGAAGATTTCGTTTATGCTGTCTTCATCAAAGCATTCCGAATCCTTTTGGTCCAAAACCATCTCCTGAAGCTGTTCCAGTAACTGCTCGTTTTCAAACAGGTACATATCCAACATGCCTTCTGCATTAAATTCTTCAGCCATATACTTCTCCTTTCCTGTTTATTCTCCGTTTTTTACCTGCCCTTATAACAGACCCGTCTTCTTTAATGCCTGCTCAAATCTGTCCTGGTCGATGGGCTTACCGGAATAAATGGTACATCCCAGTTCAAATGCCATATTTACGTTCCTCTCCTCATTCAAAGCGGTAGTCATGATTACTTTTGCCGCCTTTTCCTCCGGAATATTACGCTGTTTCTCCAAATTACGGATTCCGACCAATGCCTGGTATCCGTCCATCACCGGCATCATAATGTCCAAACATACCAGGTCGTACGGCTCATCATCCTCTAAGGCCATCATAAATGCATCCACCGCCTCCATTCCGTCCACGGTTACGTCACATTCCCCATACTTCGACAGGAAATTGACCATAAACTTCCGTGTTACAAAATCGTCTTCTGCCAATAGAATTTTCATGTGCTCTCTCCTCTACATTTTATTTAATACTGCATAGGTTCTTTTCGGAATATCAGCCAGTTTCTCCTGATATTGCACGGCTCCTATATCATAAGCAACCTTAGGCATACCATAAACCACGCAAGTGGATTCGTCCTGCCCTATGGTTTTTGCTCCCGCCTTCCGCATGGCGAGCAGACCTTTCGCCCCGTCGCCGCCCATTCCCGTGAGGATGATTCCCACGGCATTCCTTCCCGCCGCCCTTGCCACGGATTCAAACAGAACATCCACGGACGGACAGTGGCCGTTTACTTTGGGACCCGGTTTCACCTCCACCTGATAACCGTCCCCTACTTTTACCAAATGCATGTGTTTATCCCCGCCCGGGGCAATCAACACATGACCGGGCATGACCCTGTCCCCGGTCTGCGCTTCTTTCACATGGACACGGCATTCATTGTCCAGCCGCTTCGCATACATCTGCGTAAATCCCGGCGGCATATGCTGCACAATAACGATACCGGGAATGTCCACCCCGTATTCCTTCACCACCGAAAATATCGCTTCCGTCCCTCCCGTAGATGCGCCGATTGCCACCAGCAGGTTTTTCTGCGAGGTGGTAAGCTGCTGGCTTTCCGCGTTTGCCACCGATTTCTTGATATTGCTTATTTTCGCCGTGGAAGCAATCTTAATCTTTACCAAAAGCTCGTTTTTGATAAAATCCTCCAACTGGCTCCTGCCCACTGCCACCGGTTTTGCCACAAAATCCACCGCCCCGGAGTTTAAGGCGTCAAATACTTTGTCGCTCAGGGAACTGATTACCACCACCGGCATCGGATACTGGGGCATCAGTTTCTTCAGGAATTCAATGCCGCTCATCTTCGGAAGCTCGATGTCCAGGGTCATGACATCCGGCTTAAGCTGCAGGATGGCATCCCTGGCTTCAAAAGGATCCTTCGCCGTCCCAACGACATGGATGGACGGATCCCTGTTCAGATTCTGAACCAGCAATTCCCTGAACACAATGGAATCGTCTACTACCAACACTTTAATTGGGTTCATACATCAACTATTTCCTCCCTATTTTCTAAATATTGACGGCTGGATAATCTGAAACGGCACCGTATTTCTGTCCAAAGTTTCTGTCATTCCTATAAACAGATAGCCACCCGGCTCCAAAGTATCATAAACCTTCCGAAGAAGTTCCGCCTTTGTCTTCTCATCAAAATATATCATAACATTGCGCAAAAATATAGTATGCATTTTCTTTTTGAACGGAAAAGGTTCCATTAAATTAAACTGGCGGAACAAGATTTCCTGTTTCAATTCCTCTTTTACCGCATATTTCCCGCTCAGTTTATCCTGGCTGAAAAAATTCCGTTTCCAGTTCTCCGGTACTTCCTTTAACTGGTCCGCGTTGTAAACCCCCCTCATCGCCTGCTGAAGCACCCGCGTGGACACATCCGTTGCCAGCAGTTTAGTATCCCACTGTCCATGCTCCATACCGAAAAATTCCTTGATTACCATCGCAATCATGTACGGCTCCTCACCGGTGGAAGCTGCCCCGCACCAAACGCGCAGGTCTTTTTTCGTCTTTTCCTTTTCCTTTATCCATGGAAGCACCACTTTCCGGAAATAATCAAAATGGTTGAACTCCCTCATAAAATACGTATGGTTTGTGGTCAGCATATTCACCAACGCCTTTTCCAGATTACCGCTTCTGTCACGCTCCACGGCATCCATATAAGCGTTGAAATCCGCCCAGCCTCCCGTTTTCAGGTAGTTCTCCAGCCTTCCGTTTACTATGACCTTCTTTTGTCCCAAATCCAACCCATAACGCGGTTTCAGGTACCGGACAATCCTTGTAAACTCCTCATCCGTAATCAAGTCCCTCATCCTCCACTCTTTGCCAATGCATATTTGTATATCAATACGCGGTCAGTGCAACTGGCGCGTAATTTTGCAGAATATTTTAAATATTTCCGGCCGGAACTTGCTCCCCGCATCCTCCTGCATCATCCGCAGGGCTTCCTCCCTGTCAAATTCCTTCCGGTAGCTCCTCTTTTCCGTCAATGCGCAAAACACGTACGCAATGGATACAATCTGCGCGGCAAGCGGGATTTCCTCCCCCTTCAACCCCTTGGGATATCCGCTGCCGTCCCAGTTCTCATGATGGTAACGCGCCACATCCACCGACATGCGTATAAAATCATTATAATCACGGGACACCTGCAAGTCCCCTAACAGCTTCGCGCCGATATCGGTATGGCTCTTTACGATGGAAAGTTCTTCTTCTGTCAGTTTATCCTTTTTTTGGAGAATCTCTTTCGGTATGCCGATATTCCCCACATCGCATAAAGGCGCCGCCAGTTCTATCGTTTCGATGTAGCCGTCCGAAATCTCCGCTTCAAACAACGGGGAAAACTGCATACTCTGCGCAAGGGTATGACAGTTATACCGCAGCCTTTCGATAAACTCTTTTCCGTAATAGGAATTCTGTGCAGCAAGGTTGGCAAGCGCATACAGAACGCTCTTTTTCTCCGCCTCCATCTGCCTGAGCTGTGCATTCACGGATGCCTGCAAACGCCGGTTTGTTTCGGTAATCTCGCGGTTTGCCTCATACAAATGGACGTGTACCCCCACCCTGGACTGTACCACTTCCGGAATAAACGGCTTCGTAATATAATCAATTCCCCCTATGGCAAATCCCTTCACAATGTCCTTCGGGTCGTCAAACGCGGAAATGAAAATAACCGGAATCTCCCTGCTGACCGGGTCGTTTTTTAAAACCCTGCACAATTCATACCCATCCATTTGGGGCATGGAAATATCCGTCAGTACCAAAGAAGGATGAAATTCATAAAACAGCTTTAACGCCTCCACGCCGCTTTCTGCCAAAACCGGCCGGTATCCCATATTCTTGATAATTTCTTCCAAAATCACCCGGTTGGTTTCCACATCGTCCACAATCAGAACCCTGCTTCCTCCCGGCCCTTTTTCCCCACTGCCCATATCCGTCCTCCATAGCCACAGCGTCCATCCGCCGTATACTGCTTTCCATGATTATTCCATGATTATTCCATGTCTATTAATGCTTTCAGGCCTTCCAGATTGACGGAAATCTTATCGTAATTTTCCTTCTGTACCGCCATCTTAAGCCGCAGCACCAGCATACTCACTTCTCTCGGCGCATTCTCCGTAAGCTGCCGGATGCTTTCCATAAACATCTCTGCTTTTTCCCAGTTTTCCATTTCTACACAAAGAATCAGCTTCGACAGGTTTTTCTTCAATTCCTCCCGGTTCGCCTCGGTACCGTATTCCTTTATGTCCGTGGCTTCCCCGTCTTCCCCGTCCCGGTGGCTGATGGGTACGAGCATTTCCCTGCGCGCCGCCATCGCTTCCCGTTCCTCCTCCGGAATCTGTACCCATATAGAGAAGGAAACCGTTGTTCCCTTGTTCCTTACACTTTCCAAACTGATGTTGCCGCCCATCAGCTCCACCAACTGTTTACAGATATTGAGTCCCAGCCCGGTCCCCCCGTATTTTCTCGAGATGGATGCATCCACCTGAGAAAAACTCTTAAACAGCTTATCCTGGTCCGCCTTGTCAATACCGATTCCCGTATCCACCACGATGAAAAACAATTCTACGTTATCGTCCATCATGGCGGTGGGAAGCACCTCCAGGGATATCTTTCCCACGGACGTAAATTTTTGCGCATTGGAAAGCACGTTATTCAGAATCTGCACAATCCTAAGTTCATCGCCCACCACCACTTCCGGTATCTGTGGGGAAACCGTCATGAAAAATTCCAGTCCCTTTTCGGTAATCCGGTTGACATGGTTGGACTTTATGTAATCAAGCATTTCCCGCAGATTAAACTTCTGCGGGTCCAATACGAATTTTCCCGCGTCCAGCTTTGAAAAATCCAAAATATTATTAATCAGCTTATGCATATCCTCGCAGCAGCGTTCCATCAAATGCAGGGAACGGAGCTTACGGGCATCCGTTTCCAAATCCAAAAGTTCCCTTACGTTGCCCAGGATACCGTTGACCGGCGTTCTGAGTTCATGGGTTACATTGGCGACAAATTCCGACTTCACTTTGGATGCCTGCTGTGTCTCCTGCTCCATCTGCTCGATTTTCTTATTCAGAAATTCCTTCTCCAGCATATCGTTCATCATGCATACGCGGATACCGGATTCTTCCTTTTCCACTACCTTAGCTTCCACGGGAAAGCAGGTAAGGTTCTTGCGGTATGCCATAAGATTCTGCATACCACCGTTAAAAACGGCATCTGCTCCGCCCGTTTCCCCTGCCGACTTAAAAACGCCGGGAAAAATGCTGCTGATATGTCCCCCGCAGATTTCTTCCCCGTATCCCAGCTTCGTCCTTGCGGCAGCATTGGCGCAGGTGATTACGCCGTTTTGGTCAAACAGGAGAATCATTTCCAGCGCATCTTCCGCCGGAAATGCATGGCAATTGTTCCATTCCATAATCTTCCACCCCCGGACAAAACGAAAGACAGCCAAACACTTGGTACTTGTTTCGCTGACTTCGATTCCACTCATTCAAGTTTTACAAATAGTTTAACATCTTAATCACTTCCACCAAATCAAAGAAATCTTCTTTCGCAAGTTTGAAGCACTCCAACACATCCGGTGAAAACTGGCCGCATTCCCCGCTGATAATCATGTCATATGCTACGGAATTTGCGTATGCGCCCTTATATACCCTCTTGCTCACCAGCGCATCATATACGTCAGCAATGGCAACTACCTGTGCGCTCAAGGGAATCTGGTCTCCAACCAAATGGTCCGGATACCCGCCCCCGTCCCATCTCTCATGGTGGTGGCGGCAGATATCATAACAGTAACGGTAAAAATCGTCATCCTGATCCTGACAGAAAGACTGTAAGATATCGCATCCCAGTGTGGTATGTGTCTTCATAATCTCGAATTCCCCGTCCGTCAGCTTTCCGGGTTTTAACAATATAGCATCCGAGATACCAATCTTACCAATGTCATGCAGGGCGGCTGCTCTTGTAATTTCACCAATCTGTTCCTGTGTCAGTCCGTATTTCGGGAAGTACTTCTGCAAATATTTTAACAGCACCCTCGTGAAATATTTAATCCGCTTAATGTGTTCGCCGGTTTCCAAACTACGGAATTCCACCACCGTACTAAGCGCATCTATCATAAATTCGTTGTTTTCCCTTATCTTCTGCTCCTGTGCGCGGATGGCTTCTTCCTGTTCTTTCAGGCGTTCTTCCATGTTGCGCTTATTCTGGTACAGCTCGATGATATTCTTCGCCCTTCTTTTCACGATATCCGGGTAAAAAGGCTTGTGCATGACATCGGCGATTCCATACGCATATGCCCTGTCCTCGCTGTTGCGTACGGTTTCACTGGTAATCAGGATAACCGGAGTGCTTTCCAGCAGTTCATGTTCTTTCATGTAATCCAGCACGCCGAAACCGTCCATGACCGGCATCACAATATCAAGCAACACCAATGCTAAATCGTGGTCTTCTTCTATGTATTTTATGGCTTCCTCCCCATTGGATGCCTGTAAAATCTCATATTCGGAGCGGAACATCACATCCAGTATCGCCCTGTTTACTTCTTCATCATCCACAATCAGTATATGTTGTTTTTCCATGCCTTCTCCTCTTAGGTCTTAGCCCGCATTTAATGTATCCATGATATCACTTATCGGCTTAATTGTCAACGATATTCGGCTCCACAAGAACAATCGCGGAGTCCCCTTTTACCGCCTGTTCTACGACAGCCTCCGCCAGTTTCCGGAAGTTCCCATAAGAACTCGTCGCTCCCGATAAAGCGTCAATTTCCGCCATCCCGTTCTTTCCGGCAAGCTGCGATGCATAATAGCGCGTATACTCGTTGGGATAAGTCCCCGTAACGGATTTCATATTGTTCATGTATGCATTGTCCCAGCTCTTGACAAAACCGCTTTGGTTTTCCGCATTGTACTCTACCGCAATAATTTCCCCGTTCTTTACCGTAATGGTTATATATTCCTTCCATCCATGGGAATACTCCGGCATCTGTGCCGTATAAGAGCCGTCCTGCATCCCGCCCTGTTCCTGTCCGGCGCCGCAGCCGCCAAACAGAAGTGCCGCAGCCACCAAAATTCCTACTGTTTTCCGCCTCATTCTATTCATCATCCCGTTTTCCTCCCTGCCGTCAATGGAACCGGAATTTTCCCAGCAATCCGTTCAGTTTTCCCGACTCCGCTTTCAACTCCGCACTTGCATCCGCCGTTTTTTCCGCACAGTGCATATTCTGTCTCGTAATTGTGGAAACATCTTCAATCCTGCCCGTTATTTCACGCAAAGATGCCTCCTGGATATCCACGGTTACCGACAGCCTTCCGGCAATCTCCGTCACCGCGTCCGACCCCCTGCTGATTGCTGCCAGGGATTCCGATGTCTCCGCCGTGAGCTTTACGCCCTGCTTAATCAACGTAATTGCCGTTCCAATCATTTCCATGGTATTCTTGGCTGCTTCCCCGCTCTGTTCCGCCAAAGTTTTTACTTCCTCCGCCACAACGGCAAATCCTTTGCCGGACTCCCCTGCCCTGGCGGCTTCCACTGCCGCATTCAGCGCCAGGATGTTTGTCTGCCTTGCAATTTCCCCTATCAGCTTATTGACTTTATCAATTTCTTCTGCATTCTGGTCAATCGCCTGCATGGCTTCCTGCAGTTCTTGCATCTTCCGGTTGCCATCCGTAATACACGCCGCAATTTCCGCCGCACGCTGTCCCGTCTGCCTGGTATTTTCCGTCACGTCTTTTAAATTCACCTTGATATTTTCCACTTCGGCGTTCAGCCCGTCCACGGCGTTTGTCTGGCTGGTGGCTGCCTGATGCAGTTCTTCTGACTGTTTTCCCATGTTTTCCGCCGTTTCCACCAAACGTCCCGCCGTCCGGCTGATTTGTTTCATCACCTGATTCAACGCATTGATAATCTGCGTCAGGGAACTTTTCACCACCACAAAATCGCCCCGGTAGTCGCCGCTTGCGGACACGTTCAGGTTGCCGTTGGAAATACTTTCCAAAACCCTTTGGATTTCCGTCAGACAGCCGTTGACATTTTCCACAGTAGTCTTCACGGATTCCGATAAAAGCTGCACTTCATCCCCTGATCCGCGCACTTCTACCAGCGATTTCAAATCGCCCTGTGCCAAACCGTCCACACGCAGGATTACTTTCTTAAGCTGTTTGGAAATCACCGTCGTCACTGCCCAAATGGCTGCCAGCGCCACCGCCAGCGCAGCAACCGTACCAATCATCGTATTCCATACCGCCGCATTCGTCAAGTGCATATAATCCGTCTTCGGTACTTCCACGGCAAAGGACCAGCGCGTCCCCCTCACCGGACAAAAGGCTACATAAGCCTGCCGCCCGTTGACCAAACCTTCGGCGCTGCCGGTCTCCCGCGTTACCATGCGGTCGTAAATGCGGGTAGCGGAGGCATCCTGGTCCAAATCATATATGTTTACCCCGCTGCGCACCACATCCGTTTGCGGATGACCTACAATCTTGCCGTCCTCATTGATGATAAGAGCCATCCCGCTCTGCCCGATGCGGATGGAAGACAGCACGTCACTTAAGATATCATATTTATAAATTCCCACCAAATACGCCGTTGTTTCATCTTCCGTTTTAATGGGCATTCCCATGGGAACTCCCACATAATCGTCCCCTATGAAGGGATCGGCTATTGTCAGGTTATCCGTTTCTTTCAGAAGGGAAAACCATTCTTCCTCCGCCAGATTTTTGTAAATCTCCCCATTTACGACAATACCGCTTCCGTCCAGGTCATAAAGCCCGATTCCGTAAAATTCATAGGTGTTGCTGATGTCATCCAACGCCTCCACTTTTCCGCCTGCCGCGGCTCCCGGTTTCGTAAGCCTGTCGTCCCTTGCAAATCCCATAATCCGGTCAGCCATCAGATGGACATTGGATTCCACCGCTTTCGCTGACTGCTTCGCCATAGGCTGGAGTACATCCAAAAGGATAGATTCCGTCAGTTTCCCCATAGAATACCGCAAAATCGCGGTACAAACCATCATGACACCGATGACAATTACCGTCGTCAATGCCATGATTTTAAAGCGGATGCTCCTTTTTATCCGAATTTTTTTCTGCTTTTGGATTCCGTGTTCTTCCACAGTGCCTTCCATTTTTCCCATCCTCTTTTCCTATTTTCGGTTTCCCCGTTTCCCCCGTTCTTTTTATTTTCACCGTTCCGCTGTTTTTCTTTTTTTATTCCATATTTTGGAACTTTATGCGTATTTCATGATCATTTCACGGAACAGGCGGCTTACTTTTCCGAGTTCCTCCACTGCTGCTTCCACTTTTTCCTTCTCCACTTCTTCCGGCGCTTTCCCGCGCAGCAGCTCCGTAATTTCACAGGCCCCCTTGTAGATGGGATCCAGCCCCAAATTCGCCGAGACGCCTTTTAAAGTATGCGCGCTGTTAAATGCTCCTTCGTAATTTCCGCCGTTTAAATTCTCCACAATTCCTTCATAGCTGCGGTCGTCCTTGAACTTCAGCAGGAATTTCTGGTATAACCCCTTGTTTCCCATAAAACGGTTAATGGCAACATCCACGCCGGCACCGTTTTCCCGCAGTTCTTTTTCAAATTGTTCATCCATATTTTCGTTTCTCCTTTTTCTTTCTTTATTTTCTTTCTTTATTTTCTTAATTTATTTTCTTTCTTTATATTATTTATGATTTTGTAACTTCATCCTTATTTTCCTTGTTCTTCCGTTCCGAAAAACAAAAATCCGCCCCATTATCCCCCCGTAAGGCAAAAAAAGAACCGCCCAATGCAGTTCCACACCTGATTTCCCTTTGGATTTTCCATCTCTTATAACCTATTTTCCGCGCAACTGCATTCCGGTACCGCCCGGAGCATGTCATTATGGAAACCATTTCCCGGACGCACCTAAACCATACTCTTTTCATCCTGAAACGAGTTAAGTCTAACAGAAACAGGAACAAAAAACAAGCATTTTTTAGAAATTCCGAAATAGTAAAAATGTACCATGCAGTTACGCCGTCTTTCCGGAACATGTCGTGCAGATTGCGGGAATGAATTTTCAAATGCGCTTTGGCATTCCCACTCCGCAGTCTTTCGCATATACTGCTAAAAAAGGGTTTTTTCATGTTTCAATTTACACCCCGCCTTACCTTTGTCAAAATATTGGAAAAAAACCGCCCCCGTGCCATGGCATGGGTAACGGGCAACGATGCCAACCCACAGTTAAGCGGTTTGGTCAAGTTTTATGACACGCCTTACGGCGGTGTCCTCGTGGAAGCGGAAATCTTCGGTCTTCCTAATGCGGAAGAACCGGATTCCACGGCTTTTTATGCCATGCACATCCACGAATACGGAGACTGCTCCGGCAGTTTCGAACGCACCGGCAACCATTATAATCCTTCCGGGCAGCCGCATCCCGGCCATGCCGGCGACATGGTCCCGCTCCTGGGCAATGCGGGTTATGCATGGACCGCCTTTTACGATAAGCGGTTCGCCATACAGGATGTGATCGGAAAATCCGTAGTGATTCATTCCGGGGCGGACGATTTTACCACGCAGCCTTCCGGCGGGTCCGGCACAAAAATCGGATGCGGGGAGATACGGGCGGAAGAATAGCGGACAGAGCCAGGCGCATACCCGGCCCCCAGGGAAGCAGACTCCATGGGGGTTCATCCGCTAAAACTGCACCGGTTCCACCTCCTCCGTCAGCGCTTCCATCCGGTACTCCGGCAGGCGGTCCAACAGTTCCTCCAGGCAGATTCCGGTATTGTACACCACATCATGCGCCAGCATGACTACCGTCTTCCTGCCAAGGGTGGTTTCCACGCCGTTGGCAATCAGTTGTTCCGGCGTGGACTTCTTCACCGCATCTTCCAGGCTGGCATTCCAGTCAAAATATATAAATCCCCGTTCCGTCATTTCTTCTATAATGCCCTCCCGGACTTCCCCGTTATAAGCATTGGCGCTTCCGCCCGGAAAACGGAACAGCTTCACTTCCACGCCCGTAACTTCCTTCACCGTCTCATAAGCGGCATCAAAATCCCTCAGGTAACTGTCCACGCTTTCATATATCACCCCGTAATCATGGTTATCGCAATGGATTCCTATGGTATGCCCTTCTTCCGCAATTCTCTGCGCCACTTCCGGATGCTTGCGCACATTTTCGCCCACCAGAAAGAACGTTGCCTTAATATTCCGTTCCTTTAAGATATCCAGTACCCGCACGGTATTCTCCTGCGTCGGTCCGTCGTCAAAGGTCAGGTACATGGTTTTCGGATGGAAATAATAGTCAATCCCCTGGGCAATTCCCACCGCAAGCCGTTCCCGGTATTCCCCGTCCGACAGCCTGCCCCTTTCTTCCTCGTTAGTCAGAAATCCTGTTTCGATTAAACATGCAGGCATCCGGGTATTACAAAGGACATGCAAATCCGTTTCCCCCTGCGTTTCCCTCTCCTGTGCCTGCGCCGCCTTCACTGCCTGCTGCCCTACCAGCAATGCCAGCCGTTTACTGTCCCGCTTTTCATCCGTCCCGTCATACCATACCTCGATGCCTTCCGCCTCTTTATATTCGGAAGAATTCTGATGGATGCTGATATAAAGGTCCGCCCCGCATTCGTTTGCGGCATTTGCACGGTCCTCTTTTGACAGGTAAGTATCGCCTTCCCTTACCATCATGACATGGTATCCCATTCCTTCCAGCTTATCCCGTACCAAATCTGCAATGGCAAGGTTGATGTCCTTTTCCAAAATCCCTCCTGCCGCACAGCCTTCGTCCTCTCCCCCGTGTCCTGCGTCAATGGCAATCAGCGGATGCCCAGCCTCCTCCGGCTTCGCCGTTTCCGGGACCGCCACGTTGGAAGACACCGTTTCCAAGGACTGACTCCCGCCGGTGTTCCCGGTTCCGTTTTCCGGTTCTGTTACGCCGCCTGTCATTCCGCCTTCTATTCCTTTTCCTCCATTTCCTCCATTCCCTCCGTCCCCGGTTCCAAACCCCCGGAAACGCAGCCCTTCCGATGCCGCCAGCGCCTGTACCGCCAACGCAAACGAAATGCCTCCGATGGCCGCCGTCATGCACAATACCCATGCCGTCCGTCCTATACGCCGTCCCCGGACGGTGCGTTTTCCCGCATCCTTCCGTACCCTGATTTCCTGCTGCCCATGTCCTGCCGCATTCCCCCGTTTTCTCCCACTATATCCGTATTGCCTTCCTTTCCCCTTTTTGCCCAAAACCAAACACTGCTCCATACTGTCGTACATATCCTGATGCTCCTTCCAAATGCGAACGCCCATCCTTTATCTTATGAAAAAAAATTCCGGGTATCACAAAAACCCTTGTGTCATCCCAACGGTTTTTACTGTTTTGCTTCCAACCGTTTCTTTAAGGTTACACAAGGGCTGCATCAAAATGCCATCAAAGTTGCATCAGAGTTGCATCATTTTGAAATTTTCAGGAAAAATTCGTTTATTCCTTCATAGAAGCCAATGGTCATCACCGTCCGCTCCTCCCCCATCCCGGAAAACACATACTTTTTAAAATAAGGCGTCGTCTCCAAAAGGGGATTGTCCGACTCATAAGGGACAGGTTCACCCAGCCCCATATATCCGCTCCACTTCCGTGCCACTTCGTCCGCGTCGATATCCTCCCACAGAAGGGAAGTCCTTACGTAAAATTCATAGATTTTCCCTCCGTCCGCATCGATATATGCGTCAATCAGGCGGTTCGCCTTGTCCGCATTCCTTTGGCTGTCGGACAGGCTCACTTTCCAAACCGCCAGGTTATTCCTCGGCTCCAGCACATCGATTGCCGAATACAGGACCGCATCATAGGAACCCTGGTCCACCTCCTTCACCGTATCCGGCAGGATTCCGAGCTCTTTTAACGCCGCCAGCCCTTCGTCGGCAGTCCCGTAAATCTGCTCGTCCGTAATCTCCTGTCCCGAAGGTCCCCTGCGGTTGACCACGAACGCATAGGCGCCGCCCAAATCCTGGTAATCCACCCCTTCCGTCCTGCCCGGATTCTGTTCGCTTTCCGGCAGTGTCTGGCTGTTCAGGCACTGGGAAAGGATATACAGCTTCTCATTGGCGCTTAACGTATAACGGTATCCTTCCCCTGCCGCTTCCGTCTCCTCCGTATGCGTCACGTTCAGAATCGCGCCGTCCTTATACTCCGCCAGCGCTTCCGGTCCCCATACGGACAGCAGCATGACGCAGACCGTGAAAGCAGGAAACAGCACCCACATGCCGTTCCCTCCATCCTGCGGTTTCCTTTTTCCCTTTCCCGTCTTTTTTTTATCCTTCACCACAAACCTCCTCCCTGCCCGGAAGGACAAAACCGATGCGGGAACCGCGCCCCGCCTCGCTTTCTATTTCCAGCACACTGCCATGCAGTTTCAGGATTTCCGCACAGAGTGCCAGCCCAAGACCTGCTCCGTTCTTGCTCCTTGCACGGGACTTGTCCACCATATAAAAAGCCCGTGTCACTTTATGCTGTTCCTCCGCCGGTATTCCCACACCGTAATCCCGCACGGAAAAACGGTACCCCGCTTCCTCCCTGCTTCCTTCCACTTCCACCAATCCCCCGTCCTCGGAGGCCTTACATGCATTATCAATCAAATTAACCAGTACCGTCTTGATTAAATTCCCTTCCATCCAAAGACCGGCATCCTCATAACGGCAGACAATCTTCCGCTCCGTTTCGTTCCCGAACATTTCTTCCAAATAAGAGAATACCGAACGTGCCGGAACCGTTTGGAATTCCGCCTCTCCCCGTTTCGTCACGATGAGGTCCAACAGCCGGAACGACATGGCTTCCAGCCGCTTCCCCTCCGTGTATATATAATTTGCGGACAGAAAGCTCTTTTCCTCATCCAGCTTATGGGAACGGAGCATATCGGCATATCCGATGATAGCCGTCAACGGCGTTTTCAGTTCATGGGCAAATGCGGCGACAAAGTCCTCCCTCGCCTGGATTTCACCCTCCAGCTTGCCGATATTTTCCTCCAGGGCATTCGCCATCACATTATAATCACGGGTCAGTTGCCCAAGTTCATCCCGACTGACTTGCACGGCACGGTAGGAATAATCCCCTTCCGCCATCCGTTTCGTCGCTTTCGTCAGCAGGCGGATCGGCTTTGTCAGCCACGAAGAAATCAGGTACATAATAACCGTACCCGCAAAAAGAATCAGCAGTGTCACCCTCCGGTAAAGGGAAAATCCCACGGCACGTTCGCGGAACACTTCCGACACATCCCGCATCGTCTCCAAATAAAGCTCACGGTCCAGCGTATTGACCGTCACCCCTGTCTGCACGTAATAGTGCCCGTTCCACTCGATAATCCGGTAAGTTTTTGTGCTTTCGTCCGTTTGGTCAAGCAGTTCATTGTCCGCCGCAAACCCGTCGCTGGCATATAACGCATTCCTTTCCTCATCGGAAATCCGTATCAGGCGTCCGCTGTCCCGCCCGCCCCGTTCCAGGTTCGGTGCAATTTCCTCCACCGTACTGTCCTGCAGAATCCCGTATTTGGTTGGCACATTAAGCGCCGCCGTTTCAAAGGCAAAGCGCAGGATACTGTTCTCATCCAAAGCCTGTCCCACCTCCCGTTCCAGGGAGGTCACAAACACATAATTCACGAAATAAAACCCGCTAAGCCCCAATGCCGCCGCCAACAGCACCATCGTCCAAAGCAGTAACTTGAATGAAAATTTCATCGTGATACTTTTACTCCTTACACCTCTAACCGGTAGCCCACCTTATATACCGCCACCAGGTTGTGTTCCCAGCCCAGCTTCCTCCGCAGACGCTGTACATGCAGGTCCAGGGTACGGCTGTCGCCAAAATATTCGCCTTCCCACACTTTCTCGTACAGGGTTTCCCGGAAAAGCGCCACGTTTTTGTTTTTCACGAAAAGCATCAGCAGACCGAATTCCTTATTGGTCAGCACCACCGGTTTTCCCGCCTTCGTCACCCTGCGGGCTTCCACATCCACCACCACGTCGCCTGCGGTAATCGTCTGTTCCGCCTTATTGTAACGGCGCAGCACCGCTTCCACCCGCGCCACTAGTTCCACCACGTCAAACGGTTTCACCAGATAATCGTCCGCCCCCAATTTAAGCCCTTTCACCCGGTCCTTAACCTCATGTTTTGCCGTGATAAAGATTACGGGAATCCCAAACGGCAGAATATATTCCATCACGTCGTAGCCGTCCGCCCCCGGAAGCATGATATCCAAAAGGATCAGGTCAAACGCATCCTTTTCAATCATGCTGATGGCATCCAGTCCGTTCTGCACGCAAGTACAGCGGTACCCTGCCGAAGACAGGTTCAAATCAATCAAATCACAAATTGGTTTTTCATCATCCACTACAAGTATCTTAATCATGGTTCCGCTTTCCACCCCCAATAAGCCCGCGCTTTCTCCACAAGTCCCTCCATGGTCTCCTCATCGCTGCACCGGTACCATTCCTTTATCTTCGCATCTGCCGAAAACCCGCCGGTCCTTTGGTAATAAACGGCATAATCGCTCTGCACAATCAACTGGTGCCCGTCGCCCTCATAACTGTAACGCGCCAACACCACAATATCCTTTAGCCCGTCCCCGTCGATATCCCTGCAGCTAATCCCCCTTAAGGCATACAGGTTATCATAATCCCCCATGGGCTGCAGGCTGGATACGATATCACCGTTCCCGTTCACCAGGTAAATCATGAACACATCATAATCGGAAATACGGTACGTCCCCGGCACCACACGCAGCCGTCCCAGCTTTTCAAAATTCCGCGGGTAATTCTGCTCATCGATGATATGGAACCCGTTTGCCAAAAGTTCATCCAAAGTCGCCGCCGTATACAGAAATTCCGTGGAATATCCGTCCCTGGCAAAAGCGGTAATCAGTTCGATGCTTTTGTTCATGCCAAATCGGTTTATCTTATCGGAAATCCGGTAGTCCCTGTAAAATCCCGTACCGTCACCGTTTTGGAACAGCACGTCCCCCACTTTAAAAGAGCCGTTCCCGCCGTCGCAAACGGTAATCAGCACAATATCCACCCTTCCGTCCCCGTCCACATCCTGCAGGGAAATGGCGGAAATCTCCCTGGTCGGCTGCTCCATTTCACCCTGCCTGCAATGGTTCGTCTCCAACTGGTCCGTCTTATAAATCACCGTACCGTCCTGCAATACCAAAAACAAGGCAAGCCGGTGATACTTCCCGTCGAACGCCGGAATGACGCTGACCTCTCCGAACCGTCTCATTTCCACGGGAAAAATATGTTCCTCAATGATACGGAACCCGCAGGCGGAAATGTCCGCCCTGTATTCCACGGACTCAAAGTTCCCCCGGTATTCCTCATACAACAGGCGGATACTGTCCTCCCCCGCATTCTGCCCCGGTTCCCACATGTCCGTTGTCCCCGCCGGTTCCGCTGCCTGTATCGTTACGGAAAAACCAAAACAGCACACACAGCAAAACAGCAGCGCCATGATGATTCCCTTATGTATCTTCATCCAATGCCCCTGACCGCCTTTCACGCCTGCACCCCTTTTTTATTCCACGACTCCCAAAGCCTTAAACACCGCCCATACATACGGAGCGCCGAAACAGTTTAACGTCTTTGGTCCCACAATCCGGTGTTCGCCGTCTTCCTGAATCTTTTGGTATGCCTGTTCAAACGTCGCCCTCGTAATGGACTTCTTCTTCCTTTCGGTAAAAAATTCGCCGCCCTTAATGCTGTAAGTGAACGGGAGCTTTTTCGCGGTATAAAATTCCTCTCCCTGATGGGAAGTAATGATTTCCCACAAATTATCCTTCGTTACCGTTCCCTGTTCCGAAGCCAGCATCGCTGTACCTCCTTCATCTTTTGTCATCCGTAATTTATTCCCCATACTGTTGTATATATCCATTCTAACGCGCCGGGTATCCTTTGTCATCCTTTTTTTGAATATGTCTCCCGGATATGCAGCAATAAATGCATGATCAAATATCTTGACAACCATACCATCAGTATGATAATATCGATACATACCATTAGTATGTTAAGGAGGATGAGGAAACATGGCAAGAAATAAGCATCCGGAAGAAACTGTTCATTTAATATTGGATGTTGCTTTCCGCTTATTTATGGAAAAGGGGTATGAGCATACTTCCATTCAGGATATTATAGATAATTTAGGCGGTCTTAGCAAAGGCGCCATCTATCATCATTTTAAGTCAAAAGAGGATATTTTACTTGCTGTTACAGACAGGATGACAGCTGAATCCAATCAGATGCTTGCGGTCATTCGCGACCGTTCTGACCTTAGCGGCAGGGATAAGTTGAAAACAATTTTCAGGGAATCAATCAGCCGGCCGGTACAGAACGATATTTTTACAGTAGCTCCAGATTTTCATAATAACCCGAAACTTCTTTTCAGTCTTTTGCATGATACCATAGATAACGCAGCGCCAAATTATATTTTGCCGATTATCAGTCAGGGGATTTCAGACGGCTCTATTAAAACGGATTACCCGGAGCAATTGGCAGAACTGATTTTGCTTGCAGCAAATGTCTGGATGAATCCTATGATATTTGATAGTACTGAGGAAGAATCCTACCGTAAGTTTATGGTATTCAGACAGATGCTGCAAGGCTTTGGTCTGGATATTGTAGATAACGAAATGTTAGGGAGATTGCAGGAGCTGGCATCTATCTATCAAAAGAACAAGCAATAGAAAGCACAAGTGCAGCTACTTGGCTCGTTGCTCGCGGGAATAAATTTTCTGCCCTGTATCATGGGCAGATATCTTTTCAGCAAATACATACCGACGCGCGGTACTGGAAAAAAACGGAGGTTTAAAGAATGAATCAAAAATTATTTTCAAAGGATTTTACGTTAGTTGTCATCGGTCAGATTATCTCTTTGTTTGGAAATGCAACAATAAGATTTGCATTACCGCTATATTTATTAAATTTGACAGGCTCATCCGCACTTTACGGAATTGTTACAGCTTGTGCCTTTATTCCTGCCATTTTGCTGTCACCGGTTGGCGGCATTGTTGCAGACAGGGTTAATAAAAGAAATATTATGGTAATACTGGATTTTTTTACGGCGGCAGTTATCTTAGCCTTTTCTCTGCTTATGAATGAAGTGAATCTCATTCTCCTTCTGACCGTTACATTGAGCTTTTTGTATGGCATTGCGGGTGCATATCAGCCATCCGTGCAGGCAAGCATCCCCGCACTTACCAATCAGGATAATTTTATGGCGGCAAACTCTATTATCAATACAATCAGTTCGTTTGCATCTTTGACGGGTCCTGTACTTGGAGGCATTTTATACAGTGCATATGGATTAGAGCCTGTATTGTGGGTTTGCATGGTATGCTTTATTATGTCGGCGGTTATGGAAATTTTCATTAAAATACCGTTCCGGAAACAAACTTCAGACGGTGGTATATTAAGGACAGCCAAAACCGATTTTGCAGAGAGCATCCGCTTTATCCGAAAGGAGAAGCCTGTAATCGGAAAAGCCGTTCTTGTCATCTGCGGAATCAATTTGTTCCTTGCGGCAATGATTATTGTCGCACTTCCATATCTGGTAACAGAAGTATTAAATTTAGACGCTTCACAGGCAAACAGGCTATATGGCTTTGCAGAAGGAGCATTAGCGGCAGGCGGGCTGGCAGGAGGTATCGGAGCAGGCATTTTTGCAAACAAACTGGCGATTTATAAATCGGGCAATCTCGTAATCACTTGTGCGGTATGCGTGTTTCCGATTAGTGTTTCATTGATGCTGTTTTCATCTGCAGTAATAAATTATACTGTCATAACCGTATGCTGCTTTACCATTATGGTATGTTCAACGATTTTTACCGTGCAGATGATGTCCTTTATCCAAACAGAAACCCCACAAAATTTAATCGGAAAGGTAATTGCCGTCATTCTTACCGTTTCCATGTGTGCACAGCCATTGGGCAATGCACTCTATGGTGTCCTGTTTGAAATCTGTAAAGGGTTTGAATATGCTGTTGTTTTATTTTCGGGTATTGTGTCGCTTATGATTGCCATTAGCACAAAAAATATTTTCAAAAGATTTTCAGCAGACTAAAAGGAAAGGCAGTGGCTCGCTGCCCGCGGAAATAAAAGCACAATGATTATAAAAGCCGGAACGCTTCCTGCCCTAACTTGCCCCCGCCAATACCATTTCCTCCGGCACCGCTTTCACTTCCGCCTTGTAAATCCCCACAACCAATGTCCCGTCCTCCGCCGAAGACCGGATGCACACCGGATAATCAAAAGGATTCCGGAACCTCAAATCCTTCATGCCCTCCACAATGGCAGAATCCAGTCCCTTCGGAACATAATCCACCGTCAGCGAATGTGGGTAACGCTCGGTTGCCGGTATGGAGGATAACAGCATGGTCACATACAAAGTGGACGAAACCTGGCAGATGCCGCCGCCCACGCTGGAAACCACCCTTCCGCTTGCAAAGGAAGGCGCCACCACATACCCGTTTTCCAATGTGCGGGACATAATGGAATTACTGAATGAGAAAGATTCCCCCGGCTGCACCACAATGCCGTTAATACGCTGCGCCGCCAGTTCCACGTTCACCGCCCTGTCTTCTTCCGTATTGTAACTGGTGGAAAAGGATGCGATTTCATTACTGTCCGCCGAAGCCTTTTTGGGCGTGGCAATGCGTCCTTCTTCTCTTCCCGCTTCCATATAATGGTAATAATATTTGCTCAAATCCTTCACACCGTATAGTGCCAACAGGTCCAGATTATTTTCCATATACGCATGTACGTCAAAATCCGCTTTCGCCACACGCCCTTCCTTCATTCCCGAAGTAAGAAAATGTGCCAGCAGTTTATCCGCATCATGGCCGATTGTCTTCTGCACATCGGGATAAGTATTGTAATAATATTCCGCATCAAATACCGCCGAGTAATCCACACTTTCCTTATAAGTCCCCTGCGCCTGTACCGTCGTACCCGCCATCAGGCAGAGACAGAGCGCTAACGCCGCCGCTTTTTTTAACCTTATCATTGGCACCTCATCCCTCATCTTTTCCATTATCTTTTATCCGTTATTTCCGCTGTTCTTCTTAATTCCATACTTCTTTTATTCCCGTGGGCAACGAGCCAAGCAGCCGCACTCGTGCGGATATTTGGCGACTGCCGCGAGGGTCAATACCCCGCTGCTTGCAGCGCTGGAAGATTGATGCCCCGTTGCTTGCAGCGGGGTTGTTGACTCTTATGTTCCTATATTCCGTTTGCCCTCAATAGCACCGCTTTTCAAGCGTAACACAATCCACCCCGTTTTTCCAGCCATAAAACCACGGAAATAATTAATTTTTCCTAAACCGTCCGCCCCGTACGGAGCAAAACAATTTTCAAACACGCTCTAGCCAAAAAATTTCCCTATAATTCCTTCCAAAAACAGGAACAAAATCATAACCGGAAGCACGTACTTCAAATATCCTCCCAGCCACTTAGGTATGCGCATCCCTTTTCCGGTATTGGCTTCCTCCAAATAAGAGCGGAAGCCCCAGCCAAACCCGCTGACGCAGAACATCAGGTAAACAAGGGAGCCAAGCGGCAGGATAATGCTGCTCACGATAAAATCCTCCAGATCCAACACATTGCTGCCTTCCCCGAAAGGCGCAAAACCCGCCCAAAGGTTAAAACCGAGCACGCAGGGCACCGACAGCAGGGCTACCAACGCCATATTAATCAGGCTGGATTTCCTCCTGCTCCATCCCCACATGTCCATACCGCAGGAAATAATGTTCTCAAAAACCGCCAGCACCGTGGAAAGCGCCGCAAAGGACATAAAAATAAAGAACAGGCTTCCCCATATCCTTCCCCCCGCCATGTGATTGAACACATTGGGCAGGGTAATAAAAATCAAGGACGGACCGCTGTCAGGGCTGACTCCGAAAGCGAAACAAGCCGGAAAGATAATCAGTCCCGCCATTACCGCCACAAAAGTATCCAGCACCGCAATATGGAGCGACTCTTTCAAAAGCGTATGTTCCTTACCGATATAACTGCCGAAAATCGCCATGGAACCAATTCCCAGACTCAGGGTAAAAAACGCCTGGTTCATTGCCCCCACAATCATTTCCGCCAGCCCCACTTCCGCCGCCCGTTCAAAATCAGGCAGAAGGTAAAACTTAAGTCCCTCCCCCCCGCCTTCCATAAACATACTGTGAACGGCAAGCACTACCATGATTCCAAGCAGCGCCGCCATCATGCCTTTCGTTATCCTTTCCACGCCGTTTTGCAGTCCCATGGAGCAAATGCCGAATCCCGCCGCCACAACCAGGCACATGAGCAGTACCATGATATCCGGTCTTCCCAGCATATCGGAAAAGATGACGCCCACGCCCGCCGCATCCGCTCCTTCAAACCTCCCGGTCAGCATCAGGAAAAAGTAATACAACATCCAGCCCGCCACCGTGGTGTAAAACATCATCAGACAGTAATTGCCCGCAAATGCCGCATAACCCTGCAGGTGCCATTTCTGTCCCTCCTTTTCCAGCTCACGGAAGCTCTTTATCACGCTTTTCCTGCTTGCACGTCCCACTGCAAACTCCATGGTCATAACGGGAAGCCCCATTACAATCAAAAAGAACAGGTAAAACAGGACGAAAACCCCGCCCCCATATTTTCCTGTCACATAAGGAAACCTCCAAACATTTCCGATGCCAATGGCGCATCCCGCTGAAAGCAGGATAAATCCCAAACGGGATCCAAGTCTTTCCCTTTCTTTTTCCATTTCCTACTCCTCTATCATTCCATTCCCATCACGTCTACTCCCACCCTCTGCCATTATATCCATGAAAAGTTCTTTCGTCAACATCTATTGTTCCCGGATACTTCCGGCTGCCTGCCGTCATGAATCGAGCAGGGGAAATCTTTCCCCTACTCTGCGCGCCCCATGCGCCGCTTTAGCGGCATACCTCCTCTGCATGGGGCTGTGCATAAAAAAGCATATGGATTTCCGATTTCCATATGCCATAACGCTGTTACTTATTAAGTTTTAACCGATAAATCCGTCCGATATCCTGCCAAAAAGCGGGTGATGGGAATCGAACCCACGTATCTAGCTTGGAAGGCTAGTGTTCTACCATTGAACTACACCCGCATGTCACATCCGTATGCAAACCCGCCGCTACCGACAAACAGAATATTATCACATATCCCTCTATAATGCAAGAACTTTTTTACACGCATCCACGCATCCATCGCATCCATTCCCCGAAACCCGGCATGGGAAGGAGTACTTTGCGGGACAGACGCCCCGCAAAGTACTCCTTCCCATGCGTCAGTCCGGCATCCGCCAAACAGTTACCCCGCACTCATCGCCACCATCCGCTTTGTAATATACGTCTCCATCTCCTCCTTCGGAACCCCCAGCGCCAGCGATAATTCCGAATACAGGTTTTCCTCCGCCAGCCGCAGGTAGCGTTCATCCATCGCCGTGGTTTTCTTCCCCTGTGCCAGTCTCTCCTGTTTACGCATATACAATGTCTTGATGATCTTGATCCAATCCCGGCATGAACAGCTTTTCATCGTTTCCTTGTACATTTCTTCCCTGAGTTTATCATTGCCCACCCATAATTCCTCAATCCCCGGAATATCATCGATCAGTGCATCCGCTTCCTCCCTGGTCAAAACCGCGCGCATCACGGTCTTTCCGCTGTTTACCGGTGTAAATATCTTGCTCTCCTTACGCTGGAGCGGACTTAACAGATAATAAAGCCTGTCCTCCGGTACATCCATCATCCGGATTGTCGTAATATCCTTCACTTCACATACGCCGGTATTGCCGTACACAATAAAATCGCCTATCTCAAACATGCCATCCCTTCTCTCCACATCCGATGCCCATAGGCTGGGTAATTTGCCAACAAGTTCCCTTATAAGATAGTTTACCCCAAAAAACCAGCTTTCGCTAATACTTTTTTCGTTTTTTCTTATTTTTGTGCGATTTTATCCATAAGAGAAGGGAATTGTTTGTACAATTTACCCAAAAACATCACCGTCCGGGCTGCTTGGAACCGTCTGCACCGGTATGCCCCGCACCGGTATACAGCGCGCGCTGCGTATCGCCGTGAAGCGCCATTTTCCGCTTCCTGTCCCGGTTGACATATTCGTTGTAAATGACATCAATCATCAGAAGCAGCGGAAACTGCGGGGAAACCGTACTGCCCGTCTCCAGGTATTTGGAATAAGCCGTCAGCACCACCTCATCGCTAAACTCCCGGTAATAGCTCCTGTCATGGGTAGTGATAAATACGGTTTTGGCTCCCCGGTTATGCGCCTCCTGCAGCAGATACAACACCGGCTCGGTCTGCCCGCTGATGCTGAACCCAAAAACCAGACTGTCCGTATCCATGAAAATAGCCTGCATTTTCATGCGGTCCGCATCCTGCAGGGAATCTATATCCACACCGATACGCATAAAACGGCTTTCCATCTCACTGACCGCCAACCCCGAACTGCCGATTCCGCACGCAATGACACGCCTGCAGCCGTCCATGTACTGGACGATACGGGCAATCTGCGCCTCATCCATCAGACAGCAGGTCCTGTTTAACAAATCCTGGTAGGTATCCATGACTGTTTTGGTACTCAATGCCACGTCCTCCCTGCCGTCGCGGAGTGATTCTTTATACCGGTAGAGAAATTCCCGGTACCCGTCAAACCCGCACTTTTTGGCAAACCGGGAAATGGATGCCTCGGACACGAATATTTTGTTGGACAGCTCCTTTATCGTAAAATCACCGTCTTCCTTATTTTTCATGAAAAAATCCGCAATGATTTTCTCGGACTGTGTCATATTGTCATATTTTGTTTCTATAACCGGAACAATCGACCTGTTATTATCCGCCATATTTCACGTCCCTCCCCCGGAAACTTCCTTATATATGTTATTGCCTGTCCTTAAAATGATAAAATGCCCCCAGCATTCCGGCTTCGTTTCGGTGTACCGCTGCACGCAGCCTGGTCCGGGAAGCAACCGCAGGAATCAGATAACGGTCAAGGGATGACCGGATTCTCGGAAGCAGATACTCTTCCTGCCGCATAATCCCCCCGCCCAGCACCACCACTTCCGGGTTAAACAGGTAACAGATATCCGCAATACCCAATCCCAAAATATCCGCCATTTCATCCACTGCCCCGATACAGATTCCGTCCCGTCCGGCAATTCCGTCAAATATTTTCCTGCCGTCCCACAGAGCGGCATCCTCCCTTTTCCGTTCCGCCACCCTGCGCACCAGCGCGGTTACCGAACCGCTCTCCTCAAAGCTCCTTCCGTCCGGCATATGCAGGTATCCGACGGAGCCTGCGGAATAACCCGCCCCGCGCAGGACCTGTCCGTCCGCCAAGAGACATCCCCCGATTCCCGTCCCCACGGTCAGGCAAAGGGCAAGACGGCTTCCCGCTGCCGCTCCCGAGCCATATTCCGCCATTCCCGCACAGTAAACATCATTTTCCACTTCGCAGGGAATATGGAAGGCTTCTTCCAGCCGTTTTTTCACTTCCGTTCCCGCATAACCGGGGATATTGGAGTTGGCATACAGGATTTTCCCCTGTACGGAGTCCACCATACCTGCCGTGGAGATGCAGATTCCCGCAATACCGCCGCACATAAGGCTGCCAATTATTTTCCCTACTTTTTCCATTAGGCAACAACCGCCCCGTGCCGCCTCCGTGGGCGTGCTTCCATGCCAAAGGAACACGCCTTCCTCCGAAAGCAGTCCGTACTTTATCTCGGTTCCGCCGATATCAACGCTGATATATTTTCCCATGTTACCCGCCGTTCCTTCCTCCGGTCAGCGCACACAGGGGAAATCCGGTCATCCTTTGCCGTCCGGCTCCCCCTGCCGTACGCCGCAGCTTAGCAATATTCCGCAACTGCCTCCCTGATCATCCGCGCCGCTTCCCGGACAATGGAGTCATCTTCCGGTATAAGCGCCGGCAGCGGTTTCCGTACCGTTCCAATATCCAGTTTTTCGTTGATTCTTAAAATTTCCTTGATTACGGCATACAGGTTGCCGTGTGCTTCGCACATCTTATATATTACACTATTTACGGCATTTTGAACATCCCTTGCCCGCCCCGTTTCTCCATTTCCCAGCAGTTCCTCCATCCTGAGGAACAGTTCCGGCATCACGCCGTAAGTCCCGCCGATTCCGCCGTCCGCACCGGTTACCCGTCCGCCCGTAAACTGCTCGTCTGGTCCGTTCATAACCACATGCCCTTCTCCTGACGCGGCTTTGAACCTTTGAATATCCTGGACTGCCATGGAAGAATTCTTCACGCCGATTACCATAGGGTTTTCCAGCATAGTTTGGAACAAAGGCATGGTCAGTGCGGTTCCGGCAAGCTGGGGAATGTTATAAATAAGAAACGGCGTTGCCGGCGCGGCATCCGAAATATCATTCCAGTACCGGGCAACCGCATGTTCCGGCAGATGAAAATAAATGGGGGGAATTGCCGCCACCGCATCCACGCCCAAATGTTCCGCGTGCTCCGCCAGTTCCTGCGAGTCCCTTGTATTGTTGCATGCCACATGCGCGATAACCGGAAGTTTTCCTTTCACTTCCGCCATGACATTCTCCAGCGTCTTCTTCCGCTCCTCCACGCTATGGTAAATACACTCCCCGGAAGACCCACCCACATACAGACCCTGCACACCCTTACGGAGCAAATGCCCTGCCAATGCCCGGGTTCTTTCCGCGCTGATTTCCCCGTCTTCGCCATAGCACGCATAAAATGCGGGAAAAATACCGTGAAACTTCGATACGTCCATAATGACACCTCCTGCGTTAATATCTGTACTGTTCCTTATTTTCCTTTACGAAAAATTCCCTGTTTTTTATATTGGCGCCGGGTTCCCCGCGCAAAAACCTTTCCACATTGTCCCCCATGATGACCTGGGAGCGGTAGGCGCTTTCGTATGATTCCGCACCCATATGGGATGAAATAAATACATTGTCCATTGCCAAAAGTGGATGGCCGGCGTCCGGCGGTTCCACTGCCAATACATCCAGACCTGCTGCCGCAATCTGCCCGCTTTGGAGCGCATCCGCCAAATCCGCTTCGTTGACCACATCCCCCCGGCAGGTATTTACCAAATAGGCGCCTTTTTTCATAAGGGAAAAGAGGTTTCTGCCCACACTGCCTTTTGTTTCCTCCGTACTGGGGATATGCAGGCTGACAATATCGCTCCGCTTAAACAGTTCCTCCGCGGACTGTACCGGCGTCACGCCGTCCTGCGCCGGAATGCTTTGTACAAAGGGATCATAAGCGAGTATATTCACGCGGAAACCGCCCAGCATCCTGGCAAGATTTTTCGCAATCCTGCCATATCCCAACAGTCCCACGGTCTTCCCGTCCAGCTCCGTACCGGTTACCGTTGAATCCCATCTGCCGTTTTTCACCCCGCACACACAGGGCACAAATTTTCTTCCCACATTCAGAATGTGCAGCAATGCCACTTCCGCCACCGCGGCCGCATTAGCGCCCGGTATGTTGGCAACCGCAATGCCATGCCTGCCTGCCGCCTCCAAATCAATGGTATCCAATCCGGTGCCGTACTTTTGGATCAGCCGCACTTTCCCCGCCACCGCCGACAGCATTTTTTCATTCCATTCCTCCATGGCCGCAATCACCACATCCGCCTTCCGTGCTTTTTCCAAAACCGCTTCCGCATGTCCGGCAGGAACCGCTTCCGCGTCCACCCCGTATCCCAATTCCCGGAACCTTTGGAGCAGATAGGAAAGGTCCACCTTCCCCGGATCAAAATTCATCCATACTCTTACGTCCATCGTATCCTCCATCCGCATTTATTCGCCAACCTGATCCTTGAAATCGTCCAAATCGCCCGCCACTTTTTTTACGGCATCTTCGGCAGAAGCCGCACCCGCAGCCACCTGGTGGAACATCTTGCCGACCGGGAATGTGAAATAATGCCTTGCCGCAGCCGCACGCCCGCCGATGGTTTCCACGGGATATCCGTAATAACCGGTTGCACTCTGCACATATTTCAGCACTTCGGCATTCACGGCATCCCCCGTCCATACCGGATTATCTTCCGCATCCCGAAACATGGGGGCATAAATCGGTGCAATGCCTTCCAAAAATCCGTCATACCATTCTTTTTCCACAAGATACCGGATGAGGTCGGAAGCCAGTTCCACGTCCTTGCATGTGTTCATGATGCTGTAACCAACCGGAAAACTCATATATACATTGTTATCCGCACCCGCCGGAGGGGCAAGTATCACCGTGTTTTCCAAAAGCTCCGCATACTGGCTGTCATTGCGCATGGCGTTGTACAGGGTAGGTGCATTGAACACGATACCGGTACGCCCCGCAAGATAGGAACTGTTATTGCCGCCCGCATCCCAGGTTACTGCATCGGGAGGGATTACTCCTGCCGCATACAGCCCTGCCCATCTGGATACGCATTTTTTTACCACTTCATTGTCCACCGTTATGTTTCCGTCCGCATCCAGCAGGTATCCGCCCTCGTTCCAGCAATACTGGCGGAGGGTATTTTCATCGTCATCATCGTTTTCCCCGCAGCCCATGCCCAATCCGTAGAAATCCCCTGCCGGGTCGCTGATGGCTTCCGCTGCCGCAAAGACTTCTTCCCATGTGGAAGGCATTTCCGTAATACCTGCCTCCTCCAGTTTGTCTTTCCGGACAAACATCATACAGGAGGAACTGTAATAAGGCACATAGTAATGAACCCCTCCGATCTGCGTCCCTTCCAGTGCGGACGGTAAATAAGGACGTGCCTCATTGATTTCCGCCACAAGGTCCGAAACATCCAGGCAGGGGATGTTCGGGTAATAATTCAATACCTTGGTCGTACTGGATGAAATGATATCCGGTACGTTCCTTCCCGCCTCGATGGTGGCGTTAAGTTTTGTCATAATATCCGTTGCCCCGATTAATTCCACATGGACCGTTACACCTTTTTCCGTGCCATACTGTTTCAGCCTTGCTTCCACTGCCGCATTTGCATCATCACTGAAAATCTTTTCCACCCAAACCGTAATCTCTTTACCGGAAGCCGTGTCCGTTCCTGTCCCGTCCCCGGTTTCCGCCGGCGGATTTCCAGCCGGCGTTTCCGCTTCCGTTGTCTGCACGGAATCCCTGGGCGTATTTGCCGGTCCGGTTCCGCTCCCATTCCCATTGCCGCATCCGGCAAAGGACATTACCATGGCTGCCGCAGTCATGATTGCCAGTGTTTTCTTTTTCATAAGCATTTCCTCCCTATATTGTCAAGTGATTTCCCTTAAAAAATCAAGGAATTTATAGCT
>CAJUMD010000027.1:6704-34205 GCA_910587275.1 uncultured Kineothrix sp. | reverse complement strand
ATTTTACCGGAAGGATTTTTCCTCCATAGACACAGAAAAATTTACAGCCTCTTTCTGCCGGTATTTATCTTTGTTCTTATAATGAATTACTGGCCAATGCTGGGTATCCGGTATGCGTTTTATGACTATAAACCGGTGGGACAGCCGAGCTGGGTAGGACTGGAACATTTTACGAAGATGTTTTCCACGGCGGCGTTTTGGACCGCATTTAAGAATACATTGGAATTAAGTATCATGAAACTGATTATTACCACCTTTACGGCGGTAGTCGTATCAATTTTCCTCAATGAAATGGGGAACCTTTTTGCAAAGAAAACGTTACAGACCGTGATTTACCTGCCCCACTTCATGTCCTGGGCGGTTGTGGCATCCATTTTCAGTTTGCTGCTTTCCCCTTCCAGTACGGGTATGATTAACGGCTGGTTAAAGGATTTGGGCTTTATTGCACAGGAACAGTCCGGAATTTATTTCCTGGCGGATTCCAAGTGGTGGAGACCGATTTTCTATGTAATTAATATTTGGAAGGAAACCGGTTGGGGAACCATTATTTTCCTTGCGACATTGTCCGGCATTAATCCGGAATTGTATGAAGCGGCGGATATCGACGGTGCAACCCGTATGCAGAAAATCCGTTTCGTCACGCTTCCGGCATTGAGCAATACGATCATTACGGTATTAATCCTGAATTTGGCAAAGGTTATGAATATGTTTGAATCGGTATTCGTCCTTTACAACAATGCGGTATACGATGTATCCGATGTTATTTCCACGTATATTTACCGTCAGACATTTGCCATTGCACTGCCGAACTATGGTTATTCCACGGCGGTCGGTTTGTTTAAGGCATTGGTCGGAGGCGCATTGGTGCTAATCTGTAACTGGTTGAGTAAGAAGACTCGTGGACGCGGCATTGTGTAGGGAGGTAGGAAGATGAAGCCAAAAAAGAAAATTAAGAAATTTGATTTGGTCAACTATATTGTATTTATCCTGATTGGGCTGATTGTCCTTGTTCCTATTTGGAAAGTGTTGGTAGACTCCTTAAATGCGGTAGGCGTATACCAGTTCCAGCTTTGGCCAAATAAATTCACGTTTGACGGTTACCGGACGATTATCGAAACAAAGCAGTTGTACCAGCCGTTTGTAAATTCCGTGGTGACGACCTTGCTTGGTACGCTGCTCGGTTTGGTGCTTTCCACGCTGGCAGGTTACGTTTTGGCACAGGAGACGCTGCCGGGACGCGGTTTCTTCGCTTTCGTACTGTTGTTTACGATGATTTTCTCCGGCGGTATGATTCCTGAATATTTGGTTATGAAGAAATTACACTTGGTAAACAATATGTGGATTTTGGTGTTTAAACACGGCGTAAACGTGTATAACTTCGTGCTGATGAAGAACTTCTTTGAAGGAATCCCCGGAAGTCTTTATGAAGCGGCGAAAATCGACGGATGTACGCCGATGGGTATTTTCTTCAAAATCGTGCTTCCTTTGTCCAAGGCAGCGCTGGCTTCCATCGGTCTGATGTTTGCCGTAACGGTATGGAACGATTATTCGACGGTAAAGATTTACATTACGGATCCTGACCAGGTAAACTTCCAGTACAAATTAAGGAACATGATTATGGACGGCGATACGCCGATTACGGGTTATAAGGTATCACAGACTACGCTGTACAATGCGGGTATTATCGCGGCAATCCTGCCGTTCATGGTATTGTATCCGTTCCTGCAGAAATATTTCGTAAAGGGCGTGAATATCGGTGCGGTAAAAGAGTAAGGTTTGCGCCCATACGGGCAGGAATATGGCATGGCAGCGGGAAAAGTATCCGGGCAGTTATGTATCATGGAAACAGGAATAGGAGAAGGACATGGCGACAATTTACTGGGCTGCTGACTCTACCGTACAATACAATGATATCCGGACATTTCCACAGACCGGCATCGGGCAGGTATTTCACCTGTTCCTGAAGCCGGAGGTGGAAGTCAGGAATCATGCAAAAAACGGCAGGAGTACCAAGAGCTTTATTGATGAATCCAGGTTATCGGTGATTTACAACCGCATAGGGGAAGGGGATTTTCTGTTTATCCAATTCGGGCATAATGACGAAAAGGAAGCGGACCCGGATAGGTATACGGAGCCTTTCGGCGGGTATATGGCGAATTTGGGGAAATTCGTCCAGGCGGCAAGGGATAAAAAAGCATGGCCGGTGCTGATTACGCCCCTGGAAAGAAGATGCTTCGTGGACGAACACCGTTTGGGTGCGGGAGAGCACGGCGCTTATGTGGAAGCCATGAAACAGACGGCGGAAAAACTGGATGTACCTTTGATCGACCTATATAGCATGAGCCGCGCGGAAATGGAAAAAGCGGGTGCGGAGAAGACGAAAGAATGGTATATGCACCTGCCGGAAGGCGTCTATCCATACCATATGGAAGGGCTTGCAGACAATACGCACTTAAAATACCAGGGTGCGGTGGTATACGGCGGCTGTATCGCAAGGGGCCTTAAGGAATTAGGCGGCAGGTACGGCGATTTATTAGTGGCTTGGGATTGATGTCCTGAGCCATTTTTCAAAAGGAGGGATTCAGGCATGAAGCTGCAGGAAGCGATGGAGCAGGGGAATTTGGCGGAAGTCCAAAGGATTTTGGTGGAAGACCCGCCGGTCATTGATGAAAAGACGCCGGAGGGTGTTCCGTTATGCCTGTATGCGGCGAAAACGGGGAACCTGGAGCTGGTCAGGTATATTGTGGAATATTCGCGGGCGAGCATGAATACGGTGGACGGGGAGAACCGGACGATCCTTCATTACGGGGCGATGTCCGGAAACGTGGACCTAAACCGTTATCTGGTGGAAAAGGTGGGTATGGATATTACCGCCGGGGATAAGAATCTGGTGACGCCTTACCAGATTGCATGGGAAAACGGGCATCAGGAGCTTCTTGCTTACTTTGGGGAGCAGGCAGGGGCTGCCTATGAGGACATGTATCATAATCCCATCCGCACGGGAATGTTTCCCGACCCTTCCATCGTGAGGATTGGGGAGGACTATTACATGGTGAATTCCTCTTTTATCTTTTTCCCCTGTATTCCGGTGTCCCATTCCAGGGATTTGGTGCATTGGGAAATTATCGGTCATGCCATTACCGACCCGGAATGGGCGCGGTTGGAAGAACTGGAAGGGGGAAGGGGGTATTGGGCGCCGGATATTTCTTATGACAACGGGACGTTTTATATTACGGCGACTTACCGCCTGAATGATACGGGTACGGTTTACCGGAAGCAGATTGTGGTTTCTTCCGATAAACCGGAAGGACCATACAGCGAACCCGCCATCATTGACGAGGACGGCATTGATCCTTCGATTTTTCATGAGGACGGCAGGCACTATATGCTGTTAAACCGGGGGGCGAGGATTTTTGAGTTAAGCGCCGACTGTAAGAAACAGATATCGGAAGCGCGGCTTTTGTACTACGGGCACCAGAAACGTGCGCCGGAGGGACCGCATCTTTTGAAAAAGGACGGATATTACTACCTCTTTCTCGCGGAAGGCGGTACGGGACCCGGACACCGGATCAGCGTGGCACGCAGCAGGGAACTGATGGGGAATTACGAGCCGTGTCCTTATAACCCGATTATGCGGCAGACGGACGAAAAGGCGGGTATCCAGCGCTGCGGGCATGGGAAACCGGTATGTACCCAAAATGGGGAATGGTATATGGTATATCTCTGCGGCAGGATGATTGGGGACGGTTACAGTATGCTCGGACGGGAAACGGCGCTTGATCCCGTGACGTGGACGGCGGACGGCTGGCCGGTGGTAAACGGGTTAAAGGGTCCCAGCGTGTTGCAGAAGAAGCCGGATCTTCCCCTGTGGGAACGGGCAGGGAGGACCGGAAAAAGGAAAGAAGGCGGAAGAACGGAACCGGGGAACGGCATTTCCGCCATGGATTGGGTGACACCCCGCGCACCGGAGCCGGACGGGGTGCGGTTCGGTGCGGACGGCTCGTTCCGGGTGAAGGGGAGCCGGTACCCGTTGGCGCGGGTGGAGGCCAGGAACATTCTCTTACGCCGGCAGACTTCGTTTTGCTTCACGGCACAGGCGTTCCTGCGCATCCCGGAACTTACGCCGGGACAGGAAGCGGGGCTTACCTGTTATTACGATGAAAATACATGGGTCTGCTTTTTCCTCGGCAGGGACGGGGGCGGGTATTTCCTTCAGGTAAAAGAACATATCGGAACGGAAGATATCTGTCATGGGAAACTGGCATGTAAGGAACCGGGGGAGCGGCTGACAGGGCAGACGTTAACCCTGCGGGTGGATACGGATTACCTGCAAAGGGAATTTTCGTTCGGTCTGCCAGGGGAGGAAACGCAGGCGGCACGGCTCGAAAACGTCTATTACCTGTGCGACGAGGGAATCCGTATGGGGAAACGCTTTACCGGCGCCATGGTGGGGATGTATGCCTATGCGGGAGAGCGGGAACTTTACGCGGAATTTGACGGCTTCACCTACCGGGAGCAGGAGGGGTGAAACATGGCGGAAAAGCAAAACAGGGATTTGATTTTGAGCGGAAATATGGTGAGCGCCATACTTTCCATTGCCGTTCCGGTGGTAATCAACAGCTTCCTTCAGACGATGTATAACCTGACGGATACGTATTGGCTGGGGAAGCTGGGGACGGAGGAATTGGCGGCGATTAATCTGGTGACACCCTTACAGAATATTGTGGTGAATTTCGGCACGGGAATCACCGTGGCGGGTTCCGTGCTGATTGCCCAATACATCGGGGCGAGACAGGATGAGGATGCAAAGAGCATGGCAAACCAAATCTTTGCCTGTGCCATGATTTTCTCCGTGGTATGTGCCGCTTTCTGCTGTTTGGCAACCCCTGCCATCGTGAGCTGGCTGGGGGCGGACGGGGTGACCTGGGATTACAGCAGGACTTACATGCAGCTTGTCATTTTGGATATGCCGTTCCTTTATATGGTGAATATATACGCAGCCATCCACCAGGCGCAGGGGGACACGGTGCGCCCCATGTTCTTAAACCTTCTTGGGATTTCGTTGAATATGCTGTTGGACCCCCTGATGATGGTGGTGCTTCATTGGGGTGTGGCGGGGGCGGCGCTTGCCACCATTACGGCGAAGGCAGTCCCGGCGGTCATCGCTTTCGTGCTGCTGCACAGAAAAAGCGGACTGGTGTATTTGAAGCTGTCCGCCTTAAAATTTGAAAAAGAGAAGTTAAAGAACATACTGGTGATTGGGCTTCCCACGGCGGTGGGGGGCAGTACGCTGCAGCTTGGCTTCCTGCTGATGAGCAAAAACGTGTTCAAATACGGGACGCAGGCAATGGCGGCATACGGTATCGGAAATAAGGTCAACGGACTGATTTCCCTGCCGTCCAACGGTATCGGCTCCGCCGTTTCCACCATTGTGGGTCAGAACGTGGGGGCGAAACAGTTGGGACGGGCGGAGAAGGGTTATAAGCTGTCCATGAAAATCAGCATCGTTTTCCTGTTTGCGGGCGGCATGATTTTATCCCGTATGCCCATATCCACGGCAATTGTGGGAATTTTTTCCGAGGATGCGGAAGTGGTCCGTATGGCGGCGGATTTCTTAAGTGTGATGGCATTCTGGTGTTTTACCAACGGAATGTACAATTCCACCATAGGGCTGTTCCAGGGGAGCGGCCATACGGAAGTGACGATGCTCGTGGAGGTATCGCGGCTGTGGATATTCCGGTTTGCCACGTTGTTTGTGTGTGAAACCTTTTTGGGGATGGGCGTGCGCAGCATATGGTATTCGGTAGTGGTCAGCAACGGGATATCGGCAGTCATACTTTATGTGGTGTACCGGACAGGGTATTGGAAACGCAGCAGGATAAAGAAGCAAAAGGAACAAACACGCCAGAAAGTAAAAAAATAAAGCGTGCAGAACCATAAAATGAAAAGACGGAAGAACGGGAAAAAGCGGAACAAGGAATAGAAAAGAAAGCCGGCAAGGAGGAGCAAATGAAAGCGGAGAAATTTATACGGGACTATTTGGGAAGGTATACCAGATGCAAGGAATACTGGAACTATGAGGACGGGTGTGTGCTGGAGGGCGCAGCGCAGATGTATGGGGCATCGGGCGATGCATTTTACCTGGATTTCATGAAGGGCTACATGGAATATTTTGTCAGGGAGGACGGTTCCTTTGACCATTTCCATCCAAACAGGTATAACCTGGACAGCATGAAAGGCGGAAGGGCGCTGCTTTTCCTGTATGAAAAGACGGGGGAGGAAAAATACCGCAGGGCAGCGGAGGCGCTTATGGAACGGCTGCGGGAGCATCCCAGGTGTGAGTGCGGGAACTTTTACCATAAGGAAATTTACCCGAAGCAGATATGGCTGGACGGACTGTACATGGTAATGCCCTTTTATGCGGAATACGAAACGAAATATGATAAGAAGGAAAAGTACAACGATATTATCAGCCAGTTTGAAAACGTGCAGGAACGCATGTATGATAAGGAGAAAGGGCTTTGCTACCATGGTTATGACGAGGCCAGGGTGCAGTTTTGGGCAGATTCCCAAACAGGCTGTTCCGCCAGTTTTTGGCTGCGCAGCATGGGCTGGTACCTGATGGCGCTGGTGGATACGGCGGAGGGAATCAGTGTGGAAATCTATGAGCAGTACCGGAAACTGGTGGATATCTACCGGCTGCTGATAAAAGGGATGTTGGGGTACCGGGATAAGGAAAGCGGACTGTTTTACCAGGTGATTGACAAAGGAGGCACGGAGGGGAACTATACGGAGACTTCGGGGAGCCTGATGGTGGCGTATTCCATTTTAAAGGCATGCCGGATGGGTATTTTGCTAAAGGAGAAATATGCGTCCGTGGGCATGGAAATCCTGGAAGCCGTGATGGCTCAACGGCTGGAGGAACGGGACGGGCAGGTTCATCTGACCGGTATTTGCCATGCCGCAGGTTTGGGACCGGAGGACAATCCGGTGCGGGACGGTTCCCTTGCCTATTACCTTTCCGAACAAGTGGGGGAGGACGACCCGAAAGCGGCGGGCGTGCTGATGATGGCATATGCGCAGTATGTACGGCTAAAAGTGGAAATGGAGCAGGAATAAAAGAATTGAGGAGAAGCGGAATGAAAGTAAAATTGATGATGAAATCGGCAAGAAGCGCCGTAATTGAAATTGCGGACGGAGGGACATACCTGACAAAAGAGGCATACCGGATTCTGGTGAACGGTGTATTGGCAAAGAAGGCGGATACGGTGGTCACTTCCCTGTTCGGGCTGGAACCGGAAACGGAATACGTGGTAACGGTGGAGAAGGAAGGCGGAGCGGAGAGAGAGGAGCTGCGTTTTACCACGGACAAGGAATTTGTGACCCTGAATGTGCGGGATTTTGGGGCAAAAGGGGACGGAGTCCAGGACGATACGAAATATATACAGGCGGCAATTCTTGCCTGTCCGAAGAAAAGCAGGGTACTCATTCCAAAGGGAACCTACCGGATTACCAGCCTGTTTTTAAAAAGCGGCCTGAACCTGGAAATTGTCAGGGGGGCGGAATTAAGGGCGGATACGGAGCGTTTTGCATACCCGCGGCTTCCGGGGGTCATCCAAAGCTATGACGAGACGGAAGAATATAACCTGGGAAGCTGGGAGGGCAACCCCCTTCCCATGTTCGCCGCCATTCTTACGGGTATCCATGTGGAAAACGTACTGGTTTACGGTGAAGGTGTGGTGAACGGGTGCGGTTCCAAAGAGAACTGGTGGAAGAATCCAAAGGTGATGGTAGGGGCATTCCGTCCGAGGATGTTTTTCATCAACCACTGCAAAAAAATTACACTGCAGGGTGTGACATTTTGCAACAGTCCGTCCTGGACACTGCATCCGTATTTCAGCGACGACCTGAAGTTCTATAACCTGACCATCGAAAATCCCAGCGATTCGCCGAATACGGACGGTCTTGACCCGGAATCCTGTAAGGATGTGGAAATTGCCGGTGTGCGTTTTTCACTTGGGGACGACTGCATTGCCGTAAAATCCGGCAAAATCTATATGGGGAAGAAGCATAAAAGACCTTCGGAAAATATTTTAATCCGTCAATGCCTGATGGAGAACGGGCATGGTGCCGTTACGATTGGAAGCGAGATGGCGGGCGGCGTGAAGAACCTGACGGTGGAGGAATGCATGTTCCGCCATACGGACCGGGGACTGCGCATCAAAACGAGAAGGGGGCGCGGCGAGGATGCGGTGTTAGACAAGATTACGTTCCGTAACATCGACATGGATTATGTGATGACGCCTTTTGTGGTGAACAGTTTCTATTTCTGCGACCCGGACGGCAAGACCGAGTACGTGCAGAGCCGGGAAGTGATGCCGGTGGACGAGCGCACGCCTTATATTAAGCGCATGGATTTTGAGAATATCAACGCAAGAAACTGCCATGTGGCTGCGGCTTATTTTGACGGGCTGCCGGAACGGAAGATTGAGGAAATCCGCATGGAAAATATTACGGTTACTTATGCGGAGAACCCGAAATGCGATGTACCCGCCATGTCTGCCGGTGTGGAACCGTGCAGCCGGAAAGGGATATGGGCGAATAACGTAAAGAAACTCCGGTTAAAAAATGTGTCCGTGACTGGGCAGGACGGGGAAGCGGTTGTCCTTAGCGGCGTGGATGAAGTAGACGGGTCATAGTCTCCTGATAAGGAAGAACGGAAGCAGGAGGGGACACAGGCAACCGTGGAGGAACACCCCGGCAGGTGCAAAAACCTGCCGGGGTGTTCCGTTCCCGTCACCTGTTTGACATGGAAGAGTGGAAGCGGTGAATGTTTTGTAAAAACAGATGGTTTTTCCTGATAAAAAAATCCATTGCTTTATATATCCGTTTTGATATAATAAATTATGGAAACTTTTGGAAAAGCAAAACTAATGTGCGGTAATAGTTACACTTCCTTTTACCGTATTTTTATTCCATATATAATAAAAACAAATTAGCCTGTTGTGTGCGGTTTTGATGCTGTTGTTTTGTTTTAAGTTTTTGCGGGAAAAGGGGAGGGTTCGTATACGGAAAGCGTAGGGAAAGTGGATTAACCGGGATACTGTTTGGATATGGTCAGTAAGAGAAGGTCAAGGGAATTTACAAATGAGGACAGTTTTGATAATTGAGGATAATGAAAAGAGCATGGAAATGCTTGTTAAAATTGTCAGAAATGTAGATGACAGTCTGCTCATTAAATGCGCGGGGGATGTTGACGGCGCATATGCGGCAGCAATGGAATATGATATTGACCTGTTCTTAGTGGATATCATACTGAATCCCAAAGACAGCGGGGATGTTTCGGGCATTAAGTTTGCCGATAATATCAGGAAAATAAAGAAGTACCAATATACGCCTATTGTTATCATAACCTCATTGGAAGATCCGAAGCTGTATGCGTACAGTGACATTCACTGTTACAGCTATGTGGAAAAGCCATACGATGCGGACAGGGTGTCGCGGATTATCCGGGAAGCCTTAAACAGTCCGAAAAGGAAGGTTGTGAATAACAATATTTTTTTCCGCAAAGAAGGAATCCTCTACAAAAAGAAAATTTCGGAAATCGTATACATAGAAAACAGCAGGAATAAACGCATCATCCATTCCGTAAACGACGATTTGGAACTGCCTTACAAACCATGCAAAGCCATTTTAGAAGAACTGAATTCCAATAAATTTGTCCAATGCAGCAGATATGCTATTGTAAATAAGGATTATATCGATAGCATCGATACCGTGAACCGTTTCATTAAACTGAAAGGACGGAAAGAACAGGTGGAAATCGGCGTGATATTGAAAAATAAGTTTTTGGGAGAGGTATTGGATGATTAGGAATTTGAATCAGGTGGTTGAACTGGTGGCAATACTTTGGTGTATGGCGAATTTCTTTGGGAAGAAAGTAAAAATTACTGTTTATGTGATATTTTTTCTTTTATTAAATTTAATGATTTTTGAAGGTATAAACCAAGGTGTTTTTGGAAAATATGTTGTCTTATTAACTTATTTCAATTTATATTTATATGGTATGTTACAGTACGGGAAAGACATTAAGACTACTTTGTTAAATTGTTTTCTGACAACGATTGTTGTTCTTGTATTGCAGATGGTATTTTATTTACCAATATATTATATTTTTGGAGCAGAAAATGTTGGAGAAGGACTTTCTGTTATATTGGTTAATTGCGGAACATTACTTGGTGTGATAGTTTTGAGAAAAAGAGTAAAGTGGAAAGAATTTTCTGATTTTCTATTAAATCGCCGACTTCTTTTGGCGGGTATTTCATTATTTATATTGGTGTGCTTAGGGAAAGAAATATATTATTTGAAGAAAAGTAGTATTGCATTTTCCAAAGAGTATATACAGGTATTGCTTTTCTTCCTTCTATTCTTTTTTGCTTTAAATGAATGGAAAAAGGCAAAAGTAGATGCAGAAAGAAAAAGAGTTCAGATAGAAGTCAATCGATTATATTACGCGGCGTATGATGAACTAATTGAAATTATTCGGGAAAGACAACATGATTTAAAAAATCATATTAGCGCAATATACGGCATGATATATACAACGGATAATTATGATGATTTGGCAAAAATGCAGGAGGAATATTGCCAGTATATAATGGATAGAAATGAGGAGACGAAATTACTGTTATCAGCAGGTAATCCACTAATTGCAGGTTTTATGTATAGCAAGCTCAAAGAAGCTAAGGAGCAGGGAATTGAAGTAAACTATAAGATTAAAATGGAAAAAGTGGAATTAAAAGTTCCTGAATATGAAATTATAGAAATGCTTGGAATTTTGTTTGACAACGCCATGGAAGCGTTGGAAATGCAAAAGGTTGAGAAAATAATTTATGTGAATATCATTTATATAAATGGAAAATTGGATATATCAGTTGCTAATAGAAGTGAAGAATATAGTAATCGTAAAATTGAAGAATTTTTCCGCTGGAATTTCAGTACAAAAGGAATTGGTCATGGAATCGGATTAACAAAATTAAAAAAGATGGTGCATGAAAATGAAGGAGAAATAGTTGTATCGAATGAAGAATACGATAGTACTAATTTTTTACAATTTGAAATTTGCCTTCCATTATGTTATGAGTAAGCACGTTGGCTTACTCATATGGAAATGGCGGCTCGCCAAAAAGTACCATGCTAATATTGGTTGAGATAATGAAAATGGAAGACATAAGGCAGAATTTGCAAAAATTAAATATCAATGAGCTAAGATTTTTTTTCATATGATTGAACCTCCTTTAAACCTTTCGTTACGCATAATTGGACAACATGCAGCACCACAGTCCAAAAACTAACGGTTAAATATGCATCCGCAGGAAAAACAAGGCATAAGATTTCAAGTAACAGGATCAAAAGAAGCGTTTGTATCTTTGCGTTCCTGGTATGAACCTCATCCATTCCTTTTTTCCGTACCAATGAGTTTGGACCAACCAGCCAGTCAATCAAAGCGCATACCGGTAAAGCGGCGCATAAAACAACTGGTGGCAGCGGCAGAAACACGGGTAAGATATGGATACAAAGTTCCAAATAAGCAAAAGTAAAGAGGAAACAGCTCCAATACCTTTTAAAATGAATCCCGCCGTTTTTCGTGCGCAATAAAATAAGCGGAAACAATGCAAAAAGAAAAGCCTTAAAATCTCCGGTAAGATAATAGAAAATACCGAATATTACCAACTTACTGCAATCATAAAACAAAGCAGTCATGGAATACCGGATTAACCGGATTTCATAATCAGAAAACCCATATGCAGATTGTATCTTACCCATAAAAGAATCCATATACTTTCCCCGCAAAGTTTCATTAAAACCAATCATAAAAGAGAAGAAGGGAAAATGACAAAAAACGCACTAAAACGGCATAAAATAACATTAAACGCCCAAAAAACAAAAATCATGCCGATTATGATAAAAGAATAAAAAGTTTATTTTCTAAAAAATCGTTTTACCAAGAATAAGTTAATTATTTTACAAATTATTATTTTGAGTATAAACGGAGAAGATTGGCGTGGACTATTTTGATAAGAAAGTCTGCTACGGTATGCACGTCTGGATAGCCGTAGGCAAAAGCGCGGAAGAAATCTTCTGCGCTGGTCCGGCACTACCGCCGCAGCCGCTGTCAACACGGGCTGCAATGTCTTGTTGCGGTTGTTAACTCGGTAGCGCCTTTCCGGGGAAGGACTATTGCGCTATCCAATGTCTTCCTTTATGACGCCATGTAAGGCAAACAGGGAGATGACATTCGGCACAATCATCAATGCATTGATGAAATCCGTACATTCCCATACCACATCCAGCGGAATCACCGCACCAATGTAAATCATTACGATATAGAGCAGCCGGTATACATTCAGGTTGTGATCCCCCCATAAGTAACAGAATGCTTTTTCTCCGAAATAGGACCACCCGATGAGCGTTGTGATGGCAAATGCCACGAGGGACAGTGACAGGAAGGCATTGCCGCCCAAGGGAAGGTAGGAAAAGGCGGCGTCCGCCAGTCCCGTTTCGTTGACGCCGGCAAGGGATTCGGGGTGTTTTAATATATTGGCGATGATTACAAGACCGGAAAGGAAGCACATCACCACGGTATCCCAGAAAACGGCGGTCATGGATACATATGCCTGCCTGGAAGGGCTTGCGGAACCGGAAGAAGCCGCGGCGATGGCAGAAGTGCCGATTCCGGCTTCATTGGTATAAAGTCCGCGGGCGATGCCATAGCGCGCGGCGTGTTTTAAGGAATAGCCCGTGATGCCGCCGAGAACCGCATTGGGCATGAGGGCGTGCCCGAAAATAACTTTTAAGGCGGGTAAAAGAACGTCGCGGTTAATGGACAAAAGGAGGAGGCAGCTTCCGATGTAAAGAAAGCCGAGTACGGGAACAGTCTTTTCACACAGCCGCCCGATGGAGCGGATGCCGCCAAGGATGACCATGCCTACTGCCATGGCTGCCGCCATGCCCACGAAATGGGGGGAAAGGCGCCAGGTGGAAGACGTGGTCTGCGTCAGGGAATTTGCCTGTGTGGTACAGCCGATGCCAAAGGCGGCGCAGACGGTGCAGAAGGCATAAAATTTTGCCAGCAGCTTACTGTGCAGACCGTTTTTCATGACATACATGGGACCGCCCACGTAGAGGTTATCCCTGTTTTTTTCACGGAACAGGACGCTTAAATAACATTCCGCGTAAGAGGTCGCCATACCCAGGATGCCGGTGAGCCAGCACCAGAAGACCGCGCCGGGACCGCCCAGCGCCACGGCAGTGGAGACCCCGATGATGTTACCCGTGCCGAGGGTGGCGGCAAGGGTGGTTGCAAGTGCGCCGAATGCGGACAGGTTCGGGGAGGTTTTGTCCCCCTGTTTTTCCGGCGTTATGGACAGGCGCAGGGCTTTCCCGATATGGCGCTGGGGAATATGTAATTTTAACGTAAAGAAAAGGTGTGTGCCCATCAGCAAAAACAGCAGAGGGCAGTTCCATAAATAGTCGTTGAGTGCGGATAATAGTTTCAAGGAAAGCATACCTTCCAATTTCTTTACTTTTAATATATAAGACTGACTTGTAATATATGTTTCCTTTTGATAAGATATTAAGGTAGACGTTTTTTTCGGGATGTCTATTCCATGTTCCTCCATGTTCCGCGTGGGAGCTTTACATATTTTGTAGGAAAGGTTCGGCTATGGGCGAATATAACAAAGAGACAATTACACAATGGGTAAGGACGCTTGGCGCGGATGCCATGGAAGATGCGGAGTTTTTGGATACGCTTGCCAAAGCCATTTGGGAAGATGCGGAAGCGGCGGAGGAGTTTGCCTGCTATATGGAAACGGGGAATTTCCTTTGCAGGAAGAATGTGGACGGCTATACGGTGGTGGATGTCATGGTATGGCAGATTGACCATTTTAAGGCGGAAATGGACAGGGGAAAGTATGCGATGAGGGAAAATGGCAGCAAAATGGTGCTGCGTGCTTTTGATACATTCATGAAAATGAAGAAACAGCCCGATAAATACAAAGGGCTGATGCAGTCAGAGACCGGGACGGATTACCCGGACAAATACTAAAGGGAGAGAGTGGAGGATGAGTGTAATTAGCAGTCAGAACGTAAATGCGATCATACGCAAGACGTTGGGCGTCATAAACTCAAATATTATGGTGCACGGGGAAATCGTGGGGTATATGCTTTATAAGATGCTGGAGTACGAACAGAAATATTCCGAGCAGGAACTATTGGATTATACGATGCTTGGAATCCTGCATGATATCGGGCTGTACCGGGAAGAAGGGCTGAACAATGTGGCGGATTTTGAAACCGAGGACACGTTTTGGACTCATTCCATTTACGGCTTCCTTTTCTTAAAATACCTTTCCCCCATCGGGGACAGGGCGGAAATCGTGCTTTACCACCATTTGGATTATAACCGTTTCGGGCTGGTGAAAAGCAAATATGAGCACGTGACGGAATGCCTGGCGCTGGCGGACAAGATGGATAATTTCATGCGCCGTAAGGTGGCGTCCATGGAGCCGGATTATTTTACGAAGTACAGAGACACCAAATTTTCGGGACAGGCAATGGATTTGTTCATGAAGGCGGAGAAGCGCTACGGGATTATGGCAAACCTGGCGGACGGTTCTTTTAAGGATGAGCTGAACGATATTCTTTCGAGGCAGACGTTTTCGGAGAAGTATAAAAAGGGTTTTTTGGAGATGTTGGTGTACACCATCGATTTCCGGAGCGAGCATACGGTGGTGCATACGATGTCCACCGTGAATTTTGCCGAGCAGCTCGGACGGCTGATGCGGGTGGGGGCAAGGGAGCTGCGTGACTTGTATTACGGCGCGCTTTTGCACGATTTGGGCAAGATAGCCATTCCGTTAAATATCCTGGAGTCGCCGGGACGGCTCAGTGATGAGGAAATGCGGGTGATGAAAGCGCATGTGCAGATTACGGAAATGATTCTGTCGGGACTGGTGAATGAGGATGTGCTGCAGATTGCCATCCGCCACCATGAGAAACTGGACGGGACCGGGTACCACAGGGGGCTGACGGAAAAGGACCTGACGCTGCCCCAGCAGATTGTGGCTGTGGCGGATATTTTGAGCGCCCTGTACGGCAAGCGCAGTTACAAAGGGTCTTTTGACAGCGATTTGATTAAGAAGATATTGAATGAGGATGCGGATAACCATAAAATCAGCAAGAGCACCGTGGACTGTCTGATGCGCAACTATGATTCCGTCATTAAGAAATATGAGGAACAGAAGGGTGAAACGGTTGGGCTGTACCTGAACATTAAACAGCAGTACGAGGAAATATCCAAGAAATTTGAAGGCATTGTGCAATAAGGGAAACTGGCTGCAGGTTTGTGGGGACACAAACCTGTAAACTGTTTCCAGACGGCGCCGTTGACGGGTAATAACGTGGTGACGGCACAAACAGCGGGCGCTTGCCCGGGAATGAATACAACGCGGCACCGGTATATGTTAATAAGGCAGCGCGGAATGGGAGGAAGATATGCAGATAATTATTGTGGGCTGCGGCAATGTGGGTTCCACACTTGCAGAACAGTTGAGCAAGGAAGGGCATAACATCACTATCATTGATATGAAGAGTGATGTGGTGAAACACGTGAGCAATACATTTGACATTATGGGGGTCGTTGGGAACGGCGCCGGATATTCCATACAGATGGAGGCAGGCATTGAACATGCGGACTTGTTAATCGCGGTTACAAGTTCGGACGAACTGAATCTTTTATGCTGTTTAATCGCAAAAAAAGCCGGGGGATGCCATACCATTGCGAGAGTGCGCAATCCGGTGTACAGCAGGGAAATTAATTTTATCAAAGAGGAAATGGGGCTTTCCATGGTCATCAATCCCGAAGACGCGGCGGCAATGGAAATCGCCCGTGTATTAAAATTTCCTTCCGCCATTAAAATCGATACTTTTGCAAAAGGAAAAATTGAGCTGGTGAAATACCGGATAGAGGAAAATTCCGTTCTTTGCGACCAGGCGTTAAAAAATGTTTCGGCGAAATATAAGAGTGAAGTCCTGGTCAGTATGGTGGAGCGGGATGAGGATGTGTTCATTCCCGGCGGTAATTTTGTGCTGCGGGCAAAAGACGAGATATCGGTCATCGGTTCCGCAAGGAATACCGTCCAGTTCTTTAAAAAGCTCGGGGTAACTACCACGAAGGCAAAGAGCGCCTTTATCGTCGGAGGCGGGGAAACGGGGTTTTATCTGGCAAACCAGCTTCTTTCCATCGGTGTCAAGGTAAAAATCGTGGAGCGGGATAAAGGGCGCTGCGAAGAACTAAGCGAACTGCTCCCGCAGGCAATGGTTATCTGCGGGGACGGAACGGACCGGGAACTTTTATTGGAGGAAGGCGTGGCACAGGCAGGGGCATTTGTGGCGCTGACGAACCTCGATGAAGAAAACATTATGCTTTCCCTTTACGTGAAAAGCATTTCCAAGGCGAAGCTGATTACCAAGGTGCACCGGATTGCTTATGATAAGATTATCGGGGAACTGGACCTTGGCAGCGTGATTTACCCGAAATTCATTACCGCCGAAATCATTATCAAGTATGTGCGTGCCATGCAGAATACCATCGGGAGCAATATCGAAACCCTCTACCGGATGAACAACGACAGGGTGGAAGCGCTGGAGTTCGTGGTGAAGGAGGATTCGCCGGTGCTTGGCATTCCGCTCCAGGAGCTTAAGTTAAAGCCAAACCTGCTCATAAGCTGTATCAACCATAAGGGAAATGTGGTAATCCCAAGGGGGCAGAGCATTATTAAGGCAGGGGATACGGTGGTTATCGTGACGACGATGACGGGGCTTCATGATATTAAGGATATTCTGAAATATTAGATACTGACTCAGAGGTGGGAATTATGAACCGTTCAATTATTCGCTATATACTGTGCAAAATTTTAGAGTTTGCCGCACTGTTTATGGTGCTGCCCCTTTTGGTGGGGATTCTTTACAGGGAAAAGGCGGCAGCCAGCTTTGCTGTGGTGATTGCGGGCTGTCTTGCGGTCAGTTTATTGGGAAGGCGGCTGAAACCGGCAAGTAAGGTATTTTATGCGAAAGAGGGTTTTGTGACCGTATCGTTAAGCTGGATTCTTTTGAGCCTTGTGGGGGCGCTGCCTTTTTATTTAAGCGGGGAGTTCCCCACTTTTACGGATGCCTTGTACGAGACGGTGTCCGGGCTGACGACCACTGGTTCCACGGTGCTTACCGATGTGGAGGGTTTATCCCGCAGTATCCAGTTTTGGCGCTGTTTTACCCATTGGATTGGGGGGATGGGAGTTTTGGTGCTGATTCTTGCGGTGCTGCCGTTGTCCGGCAGCTACAATATGCACCTGATGCGGGCGGAAAGTCCCGGTCCCAGCGTGGGAAAACTGGTGCCGAGGGTGAAAAACACGGCGATGATTCTTTACGGCATCTATATTTTTATCACGTTTATGGAAGTGATAGTCCTTCTGTTTGGAGGCATGGATTTGTATGAGGCGCTGACCTTAACATTTTCCACCGTGGGGACGGGGGGCTTCGGGCTTTTAAATTCCAGTATCGGGAGTTATCCCATGGGGATACAGGCGGTTTTTACGGTGTTCATGCTGTTGTGCGGCATTAATTTCCAGATTTATTACCTGCTTCTTATCCGTAAGCCGAAGGACGTGCTGCACAGCGAGGAACTGCGGTATTATCTCGGCATTATCCTGCTTGCGTCGGTGTTGATTGCCGTCAACGTGCGGGGGTTCTTTGCGGACGGGTTCCAGGCGTTCCACCATGCGCTGTTCCAGGTGGTGTCTTTAATGACCACCACGGGGTTTGCCACCCTGGATTATGATGTCTGGCCGGAATTTTCCAAGGCGATACTGTTTCTTATTACCCTTTTGGGCGCCTGTGCGGGAAGTACGGGGGGCGGGTTTAAGGTATCGAGACTCGTGATTTTGTGGAGAAGCGTAAAAAATGAGATTTCCGCAGCCATCCATCCCAGGAGCATCAAGAAAATCCATATGGAAGGCAGGATTGTGGGGGAGGGGACCGTGCGTTCCGTTTTGGTGTATACGGCTATTTATACGATGATTTTCCTCGTTTCCCTCCTGCTGCTTTCCTTAAACGAATTTGATTTCGTGACGAATATTTCGGCGGTGGCAGCGAATTTTAACAATGTGGGACCGGGGTTCCACATGGTTGGACCGGCGGGGAATTACGCGCAGTTTTCCGGTTTTTCCAAATTTGTTCTGATGTTTGACATGCTGGCGGGGAGACTGGAACTGCTGCCGATATTGGTATTGTTTTCCGTGAAGACTTGGAGGGAATAAGGGGGACGGCTATGGTAATGGTAAAGGAAGATATCAGGATTAAGAAAGTCATCGTACATATTTTGGATTCCACCATTGGGATGCCGGTGCTTTCGGATTGTGAATTAGAGTACGGGTCGGAGTTTGCGGAATTTCTAAAGGAGCATATCGCGCGGATTTCTTCCGGTGACGACGGGAAAAGCTGCCGGTTTTACCAGGGGGAATCGGAAGTATATAAGATGCTGGTACAGTATGCGGACGATTTTTTCGTGGAGGTCAGCAAGGATATGGCGGGGTTCCTTTACAGCATCATGAACAGCAACATTGACATTCCGCCTGCGGACCTTTTGGTGGTGCGGTTCCGGTACGGGGAGGAAGAATATCTTGCCCTGCTGAAGATGAATTATAAGGCATCCTATACGCACCGCACCCTGTCTTCGGAAGACGGCGGCAATACCAATGAAATCATCCGGCACAAGTCCATCCTGCCTTCGGAGTCCCAAAGGCTCAGCGAGGCGGCGGTCATCTGCCTGAAGGATTTATCGGTGCAGGTGGTGGAGAAAAAATATGAGGTGAACGGGGAGAAAGTGGATTATTTTTCCTATCTTTTCTTAAAATGTTCCAGCCATATGTCCCATAAATCCAAGCTCTCCATCGTGACCAAGGCGGTGGAGTCCGTCCAAAAGGAAGGCTATGGGGAAGGCGACCGGTATGAGGCGCAGATGAAGGCGAAAAGCATCATACAGGAGGAATTGGAGGAAAAGGGCGGTTTCGTGGTGGAGGAGATTGCGGAGAGAATTTTTGAAGAAAAGCCGGAATTGAAAGTGGCTTTTCAGGACAAAATGGAAAAATACGATATGGTGAAAGAGGAAGTGCTTCCCCAAAGCGAAACCACCACAAGAAAGTACCAGAAACAGCATTTGTTTACGGATACCGGAATCGAAATCAAGATACCCATGGAACAGTATAAGGACCCGAAAAGCGTGGAGTTTATTACCAATCCGGACGGGACAGTTTCGGTGCTGATTAAGAACATCGGGCATTTGGAGGCGCGGTTTTGATGGGGATTCATGGCAGTATGGAGTCCGGTGGTTAGTTTGCTTGTAAGGGCGGTGGATGCGGATGGGAACAATGATTGATTATTTAAGGGAATACGGGGATTATACGTTTTCGGAGAAACCGTTAAATGAGGTGGACAGTCTGGTTTTAAGCCAGTTTGCGTACCTTAAATTTGACGGGCTGGTACCGTGGATGGGGGAAGATGCCCCGGCGGTGTCCTTGGAAGCATTGGACGCCCACCCGGACAGGGATAAACTGTTTGCCGATGAGCGGTACCGGGAGCCGAACATGGAATTGTTCCGGGAAATGGGAAAGAGCGTCCGTTTCCGTTCCCTGCGGGTGAGGGATTACGTAAACGAAATCGAGACGGAGCAGGAAACGCAGTTTTCCGCAGTGACCTGTTTTTTGGACGGACAGACGGTATACGTGGCTTACCGTGGGACGGATGAAACCATCGTGGGCTGGAAGGAGGATTTTAACCTTGCTTTTTCCGAGCCGGTTCCCGGACAGTTACGCAGCGTGGAATACCTAAACCGGGCGGCGGAAAGGTTTGAAGGCAGTTTTTACGTGGGAGGGCATTCCAAGGGAGGAAATTTCTCCGTGTATGCGGCGATGAACTGTAAGAAGGAAGTGCAGGACAGGATACGGAAGGTATACAGTCTGGACGGTCCCGGTTTCCGGCCGGAAATCCGGGAGGGAGGGCATTACGAAAGCATTGCCGGACGGGTGGAGAAAATCATTCCTCATTCTTCCCTTGTGGGGATGCTGCTGGAATCCCATGCCGAAGGATATACGGTGGTGGAAAGCAAGTCTTTCGGGCTGCTCCAGCACAATCCCTATACATGGCTGGTGCGGGACGGCGCGTTTGTGCGGGTGAAGGGGATTTATAAAAGGCAGAAGTTTATGGATGATGCCTTGAATAAGTGGATTCTGTCGTTGGACGAAGGGCAGATTCACTCTTTTGTGGATACGCTCTATGAGGTGGTTTCCGCATCCAAGGCAGTTACCCTGATGGATTTTACGGCGGACTGGAAAAAGAGTATGACGGCAGTGATAACCGCCGCCAAGGGATTGGACGGGGAGACTGCCGCCATGATGAAGAAAATCGTAGTGTCCCTGTTTGAAATCGCAGGGGAGCATGTGAAGGAAGAACTGCAGGAAAAGGCGGCGGAAGGCAGGCAGAAGTGGGAAGACGGGAAGCAGAGACGGGGAGACGGTAAAGAGCGCCAACGGCGCAGGAAGGGGAAAACTTACATCGAAGCGCACAGTGACAGGAAATAGGAGAACAGGAGCCTTCCGTCCGCAGGGGTCTGGTCTGCCGGCATATGGCTGGTAAAGTCCGGGAACATCCTTTCCGGGTGCCATTGGACGCCCGCTACCGGCAGGCTTTTATGTGCGATGCCTTCGATGATGCCGTCATCGGCAGTCTGGATTACGGTTAAACCCCGTCCGAGGACGCCCACTGCCTGGTGGTGGGCACTGTTTGTAAGGGAATGGGTGCCATAGAGGGCAGCAAGGAAGGAATCCGGTTGTATGCGGGTGGGATGCAGTTTGTCGCCGTTGTCCCATGCGTGGCGACCGGATTCTTTGATATGCTGGACGATAGTTCCTCCAAGGCAGACGTTGATGACCTGCATTCCTTTACAGATGCCGAAAACCGGGCGTTTCCACGTAAGGAAAAGTTCCAGTGCCTGAAGCTGGAGGATATCCAGTTCCACGTCGATGTTTTTGGAGCCTTGGTTTTTCTGCCCGAAAAATGCGGGGGTGATATCGCCGCCGCCCGGCAGGAGAAGCCCGTCAAACCCTGCCAGTCCTCCGGTATCCATGGTGGTAAGGAAATCCGCGCCCATGGAACCCAGGGCATTTTCATAGTTGGTGGTATCTCTGCTTCTTCCGACGATGGCAATTTTTGGGGGAGGGGAATAGGAGGTCTGCATAGTATGGGGGTCCTTTCTTTGCTTTTTGTTTGGTATTTCTATTGTATGCGGATGGGGAAGGAATGTTTAAAAAATCCTTAAAAAAGTATACCGGGAACATGTATTGTTTCTTTCAAAAAAAGAAAGTATAATCAGGTAGGAAGTGTGGGAAACCATGGGGTGAAGTACGGAAGGCGGTTTATGTGCCGCAGCCGTAAACACGGGATGAAATGAGGATATTAATGAGGTTATCCATGATAAAAGCAACGGGAAATAAGGAAAAAAACACGGACAGGGATTCTTCTGCCAACGGTTTTGCGGTAAAGCAGACCGGGGCGGCATACGGCATCGGGATATTTATTTTGACGGCGGCAGCCTTATTTTCCTTTTTGGAAATGGCATATCATGTGAAAGCAGTCACCGTATGGATATATTTGGTTCTTTTGGGTATCTTCCTTTTGGGGGGTTATGTATTGCTGGAGGCATGGAACCGCAGACTGACGGTGGACGAGGACCTGTTTTCCTACCGCAACCTGTTAGGAAAGACGGTTTCGTTTTCTTTAGGGGATGTTGCGCTTGGAAAGGCGGCTTGCGATGCATCCAAAGGGCGGGATTACCTGCGGCTTTACGATAAAGACGGTAAGGCGCTCTGCCGTTTGGAATGCAGCATGAAAAATGCTTCGCGGCTTATTTGGTATCTGCATGAGCATGGAATCCCCATCGGACTGGAAGCCGGCGCGGAAGGATATGCGGGGGATATTATCAGACAGCGTCCGCTGACGGAAGACATGCTGGCGGAACAGTCCGGGCAGGTGTTCGGACAGATGCAGGGGATGGCGGAGAGGTGGCTGGAACGGAACCGGGAGCTGGGAGCGGAACTGGAGTACGGGTTTGCCTGTTATTTTGCGGGGAAAATGGAGGAGAATGCACGGATGCAGCCGGCAGAAAGCCACTTTCCGGTTCCGGGGACGGGAAACGGAGAAGGGCGGGAAGATGCGCATGTTTTGCCGGAGGATTTTCTCTGCCGGATGGAGCTTTTCGTAAAAAAGGACGGCTGCCTGGTCCGTGACAGGAGGGGACGCACGTTAATGCTGGAAAGTACCGTATTCTACCGCAGGAAATGCACAGGACGGGAAGGCGGGTTCCGGCTGTACCATAACGGGGTCTGGCTGGAGGAAATGGAAGAAGCCATGGGGTGGCTGGAGCGGTATTTGCCGAAGCACAGGTTTACCATGGTGCAGGAGCCGCTTAAGTATCCGTTGGGAAAATCCTTGTTTTAGGCGGTGTCTGGAAAACCATACAGGGATATGGAATCGGAGTTGGAAAATACGGGTAAAAGGAGGATATACATGGATTTACTGGCAGGGGTAATGATTCCGTTTGCGGGGACGGCGCTTGGCGCCGCGTGTGTGTTCCTGCTGCGGGGGGAAATTAATGTGATGCTGCAGAAGGCTATGCTGGGATTTGCTTCGGGCGTTATGGTGGCGGCTTCGGTGTGGTCGCTGCTGATTCCGGCAATGGACATGTCGGAAGGCATGGGAAAATTTGCGTTTGTTCCGGCAGCGGTGGGATTCCTGTTTGGAATCCTGTTTCTGCTTGTGCTGGACCGGCTGGTTCCGCACCTCCATATCGGGGCCGGGGAACAGGAGGGAATCCGGAGCGGTTTTAAGAAGTCCACGATGATGATGCTTGCCGTTACGCTCCATAATATACCGGAGGGGGCCTCCGTGGGAATCGTGCTGGCAGGCGCCATGGCGGGAAACGGAAGGATTACCGTGGCTTCGGCGGTAGCATTGTCGGTAGGGATTGCCATCCAGAATTTCCCGGAGGGCGCCATCATATCCCTGCCGTTAAAGGAGGAAGCGGGGAAAGGGAAGGCGTTTTTCATGGGAATGCTTTCCGGCGTGGTGGAGCCGCTTGCGGCGCTTGTGACGCTGCTTTTGGCAGGAAGCATCACGCCCTATATTCCCTATACCCTTGCCTTTGCGGCAGGGGCGATGATTTATGTGGTGGTGGAGGAGCTGATTCCGGAATCGGCGCAGGGTGCCCACTCCAATTTGGGAACCGTCGGTTTTGCCGCCGGTTTTGTGCTTATGATGGTGTTGGATGTGGCGCTGGGATGAACGGAAGTTCCAAAAGGAATGTGCTTCCGCCGCCGGGGGTATCCTCCACGCGGAGGGAGCCGTGGAAGGAACGGACGATTTCTGCGGCAATGCAAAGACCGAGACCGAAATGCTCTTTCGCGCTGCGGGATGTTTCCGAGCGGTAGAACCGCTGGAAAATTTTGGCCTTTTCCCCGTCAGGAATGCCGATGCCGCTGTCGGCTACCGCAATGGTATAGGAATCGGGACGGTAAAGGCGGGCAGAATGGGACAGGGAGAGGGTGATGCTGCCTCCTTCCGGCGTATAGCTGACGGCGTTGTGCAAAAGAATGGCAAGGAGCTGCAGGAGCCGTCCGCTGTCCCCAAGGCAGGCGGGCATGGGGGAATCCGGCAGCAGGATGCCGAAGCGGATGTTTTTTTCTCTTGCCAGCGCTTCAAAGGCTTCGTAGGAATTGAGCAGCAGGGTGTCCGGCTCTATTGGTTCCATGCGGATTGGGAAATCGTGGGAATCCGCATGGGAGAGGAACAGCATGTCGTCAATCAGGCGCCGCATCCGCTGTCCTTCGGAATAGATGGTGGACAGGAAAGTCTCCGCTTCTTCGGGGGAGGCTTTTTTTGTGCTGTTTTGTCCGCGGATGGCACCGGTACAGGAGAGGATGACCGCCAGGGGAGTGCGCAGTTCGTGGGATGCGGCAGCGACAAAACGGATTTGTTCCAGCCGGTTTTCTTCCACCGGAACCAATAGTTTCTTTGTGAAGAAAAAGGAAAACAGGAATAAGAGCACCATTGCCGTGAAGTCGATGGCGGCGAAACGTCTCCGCTGGCTTTGGATCTGCTTTTTCTGGTTTTCCAACGGAAAAAGGATGAGGATTTCCGTTTCCCCGTTTTCGTGGGGAATGTAGGCATAACTGGCATAGTAATCCCTGCCGTCTGAGGAGGTAAAGGGGTATGCCGTATGGTAGGACTGGAAGATCGAGTCCGTGGCGGCGGCAAAATGGGAACGGTAATACTCCAGCGCCTCCTGCTCGGTCCGCTCTCTGGTTTCATCCTGTGCCCGGTTGCAAAACAGCAGGGGGACACCGTTGTCCGTGACGGATATGGTGACGGAATTGAGGGATTCCATTTGTGCCAGCCAAGTGTGGCTGATGATTGTCTGGTGTTCAAAATTGGCTATCAGGTTGCCCGTATCCCGCTGGAACGCAAGGAAGTGGCTCTGCTTTAAGCCTGATTCGGACACATACAGGTAAAGCAGGGACATGACGAGTAATAGGAAGGTGGTAATCCCGCCGCACAGAAGCGTCAGGCGGTAGTGTACTTTGCGAAACATATCACGGATGCCTTTCTTTTAGAAATAGTAAGGTTTTCGGGGTATTCAGGATTCTTCCGGCGGACAGAAGCGGTAGCCGATGCCGCGGACGGTGCGGATGGTGACATGGCTGCCCACGGCGTTTAACCTGCGGCGGAGGAAATGGATATAATTGTCCAGGTTTCCGTTTTCGATATCGGCATCCAATCCCCATATTTTAGTGAGGAGCTGTTCCCTTGTAAGGGTTTGTCCGGTATTGCGGATAAAGAACTGGAACAGTTCGTTTTCCTTTTTGGACAGGCTGCATTCCCCGGCGGGACCGTTTAAACGGCTGCCGGTGACATGCAGGGTCAGGTCTTTGAAAGTAAGGATGTCGTTTTCGTGGACGAGGGGCGGGCGGCGGGTGACGCAGCGGATGCGGGCAAGAAGTTCCCCGAAATCAAAGGGTTTGACCAAATAATCATCCGCGCCCGCATCCAGTCCCGTGATTTTGTCGTTCAGGGCGCCGAGGGCGGTGATGAGAATGACGGGGGTGCTGTTGTTTTGGCTGCGCATGATGTTTAAGAGCTGGGTGCCGTCAATGGACGGTATCATGCGGTCCAACAGGATGCAGTCATGGATGTTCTGGTTTATGTAGTACAGGGCTTCTTCCCCGTCGAAACAGGTATCTACCGTAAAATTTTCCTTTTCCAGTTGGTATTTTAAGGAATGGTTTAGTTTTTGGTCGTCTTCGATAAGCAGGATGCGCATGGTTTTCCTCCCTGTGTTTTTTCCTTATTATTTATAATTATAGCAGAAATTATGATAACAGGAAAATCTCTAAAATATCTCTAAAAATTTGTGCGGGGTTTAGAGGTTGTTTAGAGAATGGGGTGATAGACTTTGTGTATGGAAGCGGTAGTGGTTTGCCGGAATGAAGTGTTGGGGGAATTTGGAAAAGTAAAGGGAAAAAGGAAGGGCAGGTTTTTTGGGATGAGGAAAAAGAGGATGGTTTTGGTGAAGGGGAAAAGGGTGTTTGGGCTGTTTACGGCGGTTTTCTTTTTGTCAGTAGTCAGTATGCTGGGGAGTACGGGCTGCGGTACGGGGGAGACGGGGAATCAGGCGGAGACTATGGAGACGGAAGATGATAACGGGATGCAGGCGGATAAGGAGGAAGGCGGGGAAGATGCGGATAAAACGGGGGAAGCAGGGAAGACGGACGGGACGGAAAATGCCAGAAAGGTAATGGGGCGGTATGTGGAGACGATGAACGAATCCATGGTGGATTTTGCGGGGAACGGCTCAAAGCTGGTGCGTCTTTCGGACGGGAACCTGATGCTGTTCAGCCCAAGGAGCGGGAAATGGATATCCAAAGATAACGGGAGCACGTGGGAGCCGGAGTCTTTGGCATGGTTTACGGAAATGAGGGCGAAGGAAGATTATATTATGGATATCGCGGTTTCCGTGGACGGTACGGTAGGCATTATTTACTGTGAGAAGGAGAGCAGCGGCGAAACAGGAGACGGAGGAAGCAGTACAAACGGGGAGAATGCAGATAATCCGGACGGGGAAGAAGACGGGGCGGTAGTGGCGGAAACCGGGGATTTGCATGAGACGGCGGCTCATCCGAAATGCCGGGTGGTTTCCGCGGATAACCAAGTGACGGAATTTGAAATGCCAAAAGAGCAGCAGGGGTATCTGTGGCGTTTGTGTTTTTCCGGGGACGGCAGGCTGTTCGGTTCGGCAATAGACGGGAACATATATGAGATTGACTGGAAACAGGGGGAGCGGAAGTCCGTGACGCAGTGGAAGGATCTTCTGTACCATTTTACGGTTTGGGGAGACCGGATTGTCGGAGTAAGCGGTTCCGGTGTGGGAATTTTTGACATGGAAAAAGGGGAACTGACAGAGGATAAGGTACTGGATGATTTTCTGGAAACCCAGATGGGGGATAAAATGCTCATGTCCACGGAGAATACGCTTCCGCTTATCGTGGTACCGGAGGGCGATGATATCCTGTACCTTATCTGCGAAAAAGGGATTTACCGGCATGTGCTGGGCGGTAATGTGGTGGAACAGTTGGCGGACGGGACGTTAAATTCCCTGGGGAATCCCTTCTATGGGCTGGGGGACGGCATGATGCTGGAGGACAATGGCTTTTTGGTGCTGTTTACCAACGGCGCTCTTGCGGGTTATGCTTATGATCCGGATATGCCCGCTACGCCGGACATACGTCTGAAAGCATACAGCTTAAAGGAAGACCTGAAGTTAAAATCGGCAATTGCCGCCTATCAGGCAAAACACCCGGAAGTTTATATCCGTTATGAAATCGGAATGGACGGGAACGGCTCCGTCACAAGGGATGATGCGTTAAAAAAGCTGAATATGGAAATTGCGGCGGGAAAAGGACCGGATTTCTTCCTGTTGGACGACATGCCCATGGATTCCTATGTGGAAAAAGGGATATTGGCAGATTTGACCCCGTATTTGGAGCAAATGGACGGGGAGAAGTATTTCCAGAATATTTTGCGGGCATTTGAATCGGAAACCGACGCAGCCGTGTATGCGGTGCCGGGGAAATTCGTGCTTCCCCTGGCGGGCGGCAAAAAGGGGGATGTGGAGCGGATGACGGATTTGGCTGCCATTGCGGAGCTGGCAAAGCAGTACCGGGCGGAGAAGCCGGAGGGAGGTATTTTAGGCTGGACGCGGGAAAGGGATATGTTAAAGCAGTTCCTGTGGGTCTGCGCACCTGCCTGGACGGCAAAAGACGGCAGCGTGGACGC
>CAJUMD010000027.1:1616-6694 GCA_910587275.1 uncultured Kineothrix sp. | reverse complement strand
GTGGACGCAGCGAAGCTGGAGGAGTTTTACGTGCAGATGAAAAAGATATGGGACAATGAGGCAGAAGGCATTACCGACCGGATGCGCACGGAAACCGAAGATTTTTACAGGATGATGGAGAGCGAAGGAAGGACGGAGGAGGAATTGGACCGGTACCGTGTGAACCATATATCCTGGGTAGGGGACCAGTACCTGCTGGGCGCGCAGGAATTTTTCATGGGAGGCGTGGAGAGTCCAGCCACGTTTGACATTGCGGTTTCTTATTTCCATGTTAAGGAAAGGTCGGACGGGGAATTTGCACCTTACGGCGGTCAGGTATCCGGTGTCTTTGTCCCGCAGTCCATAGCGGCAATCAGCCGGACTTCGGAGCACCTGGAGATAGCCGCCGGGCTGCTGGAGACCCTGTTGGATGAAAGCAGTTGGAGCGGGCTGTCGCCGAATAAGGAAATGCTGCAAAAGCAGTTGGTAAAAAATGCCACGGAAGACGGCGGCAGTTATGGTTCCATGGGAAGAACGCTGGAGGACGGTACCATGGCTTCCATGGAGCTGTATCCGTCCTCGGAGGAAGAAATCGGCAGGCTGCTTGAAATGATAAATCAGGCGCATGTCCCATATGTAAAGAACCGGGTACTGGAAGATGCGGTCCTGAAAGCGGGGGAAACGGTTTTGGAAGGCAATATGAGCGCGGAAGACGGTGTGCGGGAGGTACTGAAACAGGTATCGCTTTACATGGCGGAATAGGACGGAAAAGAAATTGGAAAATGGGAGGAAGCAGGATGTGCGGGAATAGACCGGCGGGGAAAAGGCTTTTCATCTTTGGAATGATTGCGATATTGGCTGCCGCGGGATGCGGCGGTGTGGGCGGTACGGACGGAAACCGGAACGGGAATGAAAGCGGGGCAGGAAATGAGGCGGGAGGGGAAAACCATGCCGTATCGGGGGAAAACGGGAACGGGGAGAAAGCGATGGGGCGCTACATGGAATCGGTGGATGAATTTTTCACGGGGCAGGCGCTTTCCGGCTCCAGACTGGTACAGCAGGCGGACGGAAGCCTTGCGGTTTTTTCCGGTACGGAGGGAAAGTGGGTTTCCAAGGACAACGGGGATACCTGGGAGCAGGAAGCGCTTCCGTGGTTTGACGAACTGAAAGAGAAGGGATATATCCGGGATATTGCGCTGTCTGCGGACGGTTCCGTGGGTATTATTTTCGAGGAGGAAAGCGCCTTGGACGGCGGGGAAGAAACAGGGGAGGAAAATAAGGAAGAAAACGGGAATGCGGAAGGTGATGAACTGCAGACGGATACGGCGGATACTGACTCGTATCCCCGCTGCCTGCTGGTTTCACCGAAAAAAGCGGCGGAACCGGAAATGACGGAATCCAAAACGACGGAATATGAAGTAACGGAATTTGAAATCCCATATCAAAAAGACGGCAGGCTGCGCAACCTCAATTTCTCCGACGACGGAAGACTTTTTGCTTCTGCCGTGGACGGTAAAGTTTACGAATTGGACCGGACGGATGCCGGTTACCGGGTGGCAGCGGATTTCGGGGAATGGGTGCAGTATTTTGAAGTATGGAGTGGAAAACTGGTTGCCGTTACGGATACGCAAATCATTATTTATGACCTGGAGTCGGAAAAGACGGTGGAGGACCCGGTGCTGGATGAGTTTGTGGGGGCACAGATTGGTGAAAAACTGCGTTCCAATGACGGTTATAACAAGCCGGTACTGGTGATACCGGACGGAGACGATATCTTATATCTGATTTTTGAAAAAGGGATTTACCGCCATGTGCTCGGCGGCAGCCTGGTGGAACAGGCGGCGGACGGAACCCTGAATTCCTTAAGCAATCCGTCATGGAAGATTGGGGACGGGATTTTGCGGGAAGACGGCACTTTCCTGCTGCTTTTGGCAAACGGGAAGATGGCAGGCTATACGTATCACCCGGAGATACCCGCTACGCCGGATATCCAGCTAAAGGCATACAGCCTGCAGGAAGATGCCGGACTGAAAATGGCGATTGCATCCTATCAGGCGGAGCATCCGGAGGTGTATATCCGGTACGAAGTGGGCATGGATGCGTCATCTTCCGTTACGAAAGAGGATGCGTTGAAAAAGCTGAATACGGAAATTGCCTCCGGGAACGGGCCGGATTTCTTCCTGTTGGACGGAATGCCCATGGATTCCTATATGGAAAAGGGTATCCTGGCGGACATAACGCCCGTTTTGGATGATTTGGAAGCAAAACGGGAACCGGACGCTTACTTCCGGAATATTTTAAGGGCGCTGGAATCGGAAGAAGACGGGAAAGTTTATGCCGTACCGGCCGCGTTCGCCCTTCCCGTTGCCGGAGGCAGGGCGGGGGAAATCATGCGGATGGGGGATCTTGCATCCGTTGCGGATCTTGTGGAACAGTACCGGAAGGAAAAACCGGAGGGCGGCATTCTCGGGGTATTGCGGGAAAAAGACCTGCTGCGGCAGTTTCTTGTTGTATGCGCCCCCGCATGGGAAGGAGAAGGCGGGAAACTGAGAGAGGATAAGCTGGAAGAATTTTTTATCCAAATGAAGCGGATTTGGGACGTGGAAAAGCCGGCCGTGACAGACGGGGAGTTGGAAGCGCTGGATGCCTATACGGTACAGCTAATACAGTACGGCATGACGGAAAAGGAAGCGGACCAGTCAAGGCTTGCCGGCGTGAACTGGCAGGGGGAACGGTATATTACGGGAAAACAGGAATTTTTGTTCGTTAGGGTAGAAAGCAGTTTCGATTTGGACTGTATGGTTTCGTTTTTCCATATTAAAGGCAGGACGGACGGGGATTTTGCCGCATACGGCGGTCAGGCGGACGGGGTATTCATTCCGCGTGCCATCGCCGGCGTCAGCGCGGCTTCCGTATATCAGGAGGAAGCGTTCGGGCTTTTGGAGAAGCTGGTGCGGGAGAGTTGGAGCGACTGTATGGCGGACAAGGGGAAAATGCGGGAACATTTTCTGGTAAATGCGACGGAGGACGGCAGCAGTTACGGTTCCGTCGCAGTCCAAAAAGATGACGGGACCACCATAGGATACAACATTTATCCGGCATCCGGCGAGGAAGTGGACCGTCTGCTCCAAATGGCGCAGCAGGCAAAAACGGCGTACGTGGAAAATGAGGTGTTGGAGAATGCGGTATGCGAAGCGGGGGAAAAGGTGCTGAAAGGGGAAATAACCGCCAAAGAAGGCGTGGAGGAAGTGAAAAAGCAGGTATCCCTTTTTATGGCGGAATAGACAGACGGCAGGGATGGGGAAATCGGGGGAAAGGAACGGGAGAAATTTATGGGCAGGAAAAGGGCGTGGATTTTGTTTTTGCTTCCCAGCTTTGCGGGGGTATTGGTTTTTGTGGTCTGTCCGTTTGCGGATGTGGTAAGGCGTTCTTTCCTGACTGCTGTCACGGGTAAGTTCGTGGGATTGCAAAATTACCGGAATATTTTCCAAAATACCGCGTTCCGCACGGCAGTAAGGAATACGTTTCTGTTTACGGGGGTGTGTATCCCGCTGCTGGTGGCGCTTGGGCTTTTGGTTTCGCTGGCGCTGTCAGGCGTAAAGCGGGTGCAGCTTATCAAATCCTTTTACCTGTTCCCCATGGCGATGCCGACGGCGGCAATCGTCATTGTATGGAAAATGCTTTTTTACCGGCAGGGATTTTTCAATAAATACCTGGTACGGTTCCTTGGTTTGGTAAACGGGGAATTAGCTGCGGATGGGGGAGAATGCGTGGCGCCCGTGGATTATCTTGGGACAAATGCCGCGTTTTTTCTGCTGGTGGCGACCTACATATGGAAGAATCTCGGTTATACCATCGTGCTTTGGCTGGCGGGCATCATGGGATTAAACGGTGAAATGCTGGAGGCCGCCAGGGTGGACGGTGCGGGGAAATGGCAGCGCCTGGTTTACGTGCTGCTCCCCAACCTGAAAGGCAGTCTGTATACCATTGTGGTGCTGTCGTTTTTAAACTCCTTCAAAATATACCGGGAGGCATACCTGGTGGCAGGGGCTTATCCGCATGAAAGCATTTATATGCTGCAGCATTTGTTCAATAACTGGTTTGTAAACCTTGATTTGGATAAAATGGCGGCGGCAGCAGTGGCCTGCGGCGCAGTGTTTTTGGCAGGAATCCTGTTTCTCCAGCACGCATGGGACGGCAGGGAAGAGTAATATGTGGAAACGGAAACGGGTACGGGAGGTATGGCGATGGAGAAAGACAGAAAACATAATTGGAAGAACGGGCTGACGGAAACGGTCCTGTTCCTTCCCTCCCTGTTAATATGCATACCCATCCTTATTTTGCTGACAGGGTCTTTGATGGGGCGTGGGGAACTGGCGGAGTACCTGCGGCCGGTTTTGGGGGAAACCGGGGGGTACATTGCATGGAAACTGATGCCCGATTACCCGACGTTTGAAAATTACCGGAAGCTGCTGCTGGAAACCCCGCAGTTTTTCGTGCTTTTCTGGAATTCCATGGGGATGGTGGCGGCGGTGCTTTTGGGACAGATGGCGGTGGGCATACCGGCGGCGTGGGCATTTGCGGCATATGAATTTCCGTTTCGCAAGTGGATTCTTACGCTTTATATTGTACTGATGCTTCTGCCGTTCCAGGTGACGATGCTTTCTTCTTATCTGGTGCTGGACGGGATGGGGATGATGAATACGCGCAGGGCAATTGTGCTGCCTGCCATATTTTCCACCTTTCCGGTGTTTGTCTGTTACGGGGGATTTTCGCGGATTCCAGGAGAGATGCTGGATTCGGCGCGGATGGACGGTGCGGGTGAGTTTTTGATTTTTGCCCGGTTTGCGCTGCCTTTGGGAAAAGGGGGGATTCTTTCCGCCATGGTGCTGGGTTTTTTGGAATACTGGAACCTGATGGAACAGCCGCTGGCTTTCCTGGAGGATAAGGCGCTTTGGCCGCTGTCCCTGTACCTGCCGGAGATTACTTGGGCACAGGCGGGGTATGCATTTGCGGCGTCCGTGATTACGCTGGTTCCGGCGGTGTTTGTGTTTTTGATGGGGCAGGATTATCTGGAGCAAGGGATTATTTATGCCGGG
>CAJUMD010000027.1:0-1606 GCA_910587275.1 uncultured Kineothrix sp. | reverse complement strand
GGGTAGGGGGATGGAGGGAGGGGAGGGGACGGAACCGTGTTTCCGCATCCCGGCTGCCGCTCTGCCGTGGATTTCCCCTGCCTGCGGCTGTTCAAACCTGACGGCGAAAATAGGATGGTTCTAACTGTTTCCCGCAGGCGGTTTATGACCAAGGCGGCGAAACTCCTCACACGGTATTTCCCGTTCCGGGAAATGCCGTTGCGTTCGTCAGACAACGCCGCCTTATGCGGTCATAAACCGCCTGCGGGAAACAGTAAGAACCATCACTATTTTCTTGAACAGGCTTTGAACAGCCGCAGGCAGGGGAAGTCCACGGCAGAACGGCAGCCGGGATGCGGAAACACGGTTCCTGACAACATGCTTTGGGTATAAGATGGCTTTGGGTATAAGATGGCTTTGGGTATGGGATGGCTTTGGGTATGGGATGGCTTTGGGTGTGGAATGGCTTTGGGTGTGGAATGGGGAAACAGGGGGTTGAGGAATGGAGGAAGTGGAATGGGTGAAATGAGGAACGGGTCTTATGGAACGGGTGGGGAACGTTGGATGGGGATGTTTGGGGGGAGGAGGATTGTGGCGGGGTTTGCTGCATTTCTGGCTCTTATGTGGGTGTGCACTTTGGTGTCGAAGGTGGTTTATACGTCGAAGCTGCCGCAGGTGCAGGCGGGGGAGGCGGAGAAGAAGAAAATCGAACATATCGTGGAGAGTGACGGTATCGTGAAGCAGGGGAGCGAGAGGGCGATTCATACGCTGGCGGGACTGCGGGTGGAGAAGATTAGTGTGCGTACGGGGGATACGGTGGAAAAGGGGGATGTGCTGTTTACGCTGGATATGGGGGATTTGGAGGAAATCATAGCGGCGAAGGAGCTGGAAGCGGCGAAACTGGAATACCAGATTGCGGATTTGCTCAAAAACCGGCAGCTTGCCGCTGAAGAAAAGCAAAGACAGCGGGAACGTGCCGGGGAGGATTATGACACGGCAGTGGATGCGGCGGGACGGGGGATGGGACGCGCAGAAGCGGCATGGCAGGAAGCGGACGGGAAGCTGCAGAATCATTTGGCGGACGGAGTGGATATGACCCCGGCAGAGGGCAGGGAGAGTGCAAGAAGGGAGTACGAAGACTGGCTGAAACGGGGGAGCGAACTGGAAGCCACGGTTTCTGGAAATATAGCGGATGTGGCGGAAAGGGAAAGACGGCTGGAGGAGATGCAGGGCAGTGCGTCGCCGGAGGAAATTGCCAGGGCAAACGGGGAGTTGGAAGAAGCGAAAGAAAAACTGCGGGCATCACAGACGGCTTATGAAGAATACGGAAAACATCCCATGAAGGAGCCGGATTTTACATCGGAGGATGCGGCGAAAAAGGCATGGGAGACGGAAAAAAGCAGTTTGGAAGGAAACCTGCGTGACGCCGGGTACGGCAGGGAGGATGCGCAGCTTTCGGGAGAGGCGGGCATACGGGATGCCGGGAGGAACAGGGAGGATGCACAGGCACAGTCGCAGGCGGACAGTACGCTTGAGATTTACCGTCTGCAGCTTCAGGCGCTGGAAAAGGAGATTGAAAAGTACCGCGGCATTTACGGCGGCGGCGGACAGGTGGTAAGCGAAGTGG
>CAJUMD010000026.1 GCA_910587275.1 uncultured Kineothrix sp. | reverse complement strand
TGATTTTTTCAAAGATCAATATGAAATTTTGTTTTTTGTGGATAAGAATGCAAATGAAATAAAAGAGTGGGGGGGGGTAATTGTCCGTGAACCGGCAGTTTTAACGCAGTACTGGGATGTTACGGTTATCGTAGCCAGTGTTTGGCATAAGGAAATGATAGAGTATATGGAACATTTGGGAATTTTAAACCGTAATGTGCTGGTATTCAAAATGGAGTTGGCTTCCATCCATTCCGAGAGGAAACTTCCAAAAGAAATTGAGGCGGCATTGGATAAAAGGACGATTAATCTTGGTGAATGGCTGCACCGGCAAAAACAACTGACCCTGAAAGAATTGACATTCATTGCGGGCGGTTCCGGCGTCATGGATTATCTGTTTTTGAAACAGACGGCATTGGTCAGCGGTTGCAGGGAATATTTGGAAATCGGGACATACATCGGGGAAAGCATTAATATCTTAACGGACTGCTGTGAAAAACTTTACAGTGTTTCTTTGCCGAAAGACGAGCTGAAAAACTATTTTATCCAGGCTAAAAATCCAAATTATGTCGGACGGCTTTCAAAAAATGGGAACATTGTGCATTACGATATGGATTCCCGCTTGTTCGATTTTTCAAAGCATGCGGATACTGTGGGGCTTTATTTTATAGACGGCGACCACAGTTATCAGGGAGTATACCATGATACAAAAAATATTTTTGAAAAGAAACGGGATGATGCCATTGTCGTATGGCATGATTTTAAAAAGGGGCAGAATGCGTACCATGCGGAAGTCATAAAGGCAGTGTATGATGTGTTGGGTGAAAAATTCGAACAGGTATATGTGACAGATAATAACCTTTGTGGAATATATATTCCACAAAACCGCATGGATGAGTTTGGTTTTGTGGTTTATGAACGCAAATATGAGGAGAATGCTCCTCTGTATACATATAATCTCGCTTTAGACAGTGGTGTGCGGATAACAGGATAATATGGGAGAACAGGGCACTATGGAAAAGGATTACAAGGCATTTACATGGAGTGACAATTGGCAGATCGAAGGGGATAAGGCATGGTTTGTAAGCGGTATGCACAATATATTGATCTGCTTGGATTTGAATACGAAGGAATGTGCATCTGCAGTTTCCATACCGGAGGAAGCGCTTTCAAAATGCAGGCTGACTCCTTATTGCATGAAATGCGGAGATGACATTTTCTGTATGCCGGATACGGGAAAGTCAATATGGATATATAATTTAAAGGAAAACGGCTTTTCCGAAATTGTTTTACAAAATCCTGAGAAGGTACGGTTGACAATTTACGATTTTTGGATGCATGATAACAAGCTATTTGCGGTTTCGAATGGTTTAGGCCGGATTATTGAGATAGATATCAAAAACAGGAAACTTGAAACTTCTTATATGCTCTGTGAAGACGGGATAAGAAAGAGCATTAAAGTTGGAACGGATATATACAGCTTATTAAAAGACAAAGCGGAAATTTGCCAATTTGATTTGATTAAGAAAACGGTGACAACTTACAAACTTCCGGATACCGGACGGAAATATTCCACATTTTGCTTTGACGGCGAAAAATTTTGGCTAAGCGGTTATGGGAAGGAAATATACATATGGAAAAAGAACGAAAATACGCTGAAAACCATAACCGGTTTTCCAAAAGATTTTGGAATTTATAATTTTTCAAAAGAAACAAACGGGGAAATTGACTGTGTGAAGAAGGAGTATGAGTTACCTGCATTTTTGTTTTCCGTGGCGGCAGGGGATTATGTTTGGTTTATACCGTTTCAGACAAATAAAATCATGTACGCGGATAAAAAAACTTATCAGCTTCATGCATTTGAAGTGGACGGGGAAAATGAAACGAAACAGAGCCTTTTGGGCAGGATTGCGTTAGGCTCTAAATACATATTGGAATATGTGCGTGAAGACAGGTATATAGGGTTATTTTCCATAAAGAATAATTATATTTTGGAAATTGATGCAATAGGGCAAAAGAAGGAAATAAAAAAATATACATTTTCCGACAAATGTATCCGTGAAATGAAGGAAATATTTTCGGAATGTATATTTTCCGAAAGCGACGGGATACACCGGGAAATTTTTAAATCGATATTGTCAGGGCAGAACGGGATAGGGAAAGAAAAGACGGAAAGTAACAATGGCTTAGAGATTTATAAGGAGGTGTTAAAACTATGAAATATGCATTAATTGGCTGCGGAAGGATATCACCAAACCATATAGTTGCGGCACAGAATAACGGGCTTGAAATAGTGGCGGTATGTGATATTCATCCGGCCTGTATGGAAGATAAAAGGTTAAAATTTAAGTTTGGCGCCGGTACAAAATGTTATACGGATTATAAGGAAATGGTGGAGACCGAAAAACCGGAGCTTGTGGCAATCTGTACGGAAAGTGGGAAACATGCGGAGATTGCACTATTTTGCATAAGCCATGGCTGTCACTGCATCATAGAAAAGCCGATTGCTTTGTCCATGGCGGATGCGGATGCCATTATTTCAGCATCCATAAAGTATCATGTAAAGGTATGCGCGTGCCACCAAAACCGGTTTAACAAATCGGTCCAAATCATAAGGGAAGCGGTGGACATGAACCGTTTCGGAAGATTATTCTACGGAACGGCACATATCCGCTGGTGCAGGGACCATGAGTATTTTGACCGGGCTCCATGGAGAGGAACCTGGGAACAGGATGGAGGCGCCCTGATGAATCAGTGCATCCACAATATTGATTTGCTCCGGTGGATGATGGGCGGTGAAATTGATGAAGTGGTCGGGATGACGGACAGACTTAACCATGATTACATAGAGGCGGAAGATATGGGGATTGCCTTGGTAAAATTCAAGAACGGAAGCTATGGTATTGTGGAGGGAACCACGGACGTATATCCGAAAAACCTGGAGGAGACTTTATATTTGTTCGGGGAAAAAGGAACGGTCAAGGCTGGCGGGCAGTCTGTCAATGTCATAGAAGAATGGAGGTTTTCCGATTTGCTGGACGACCCGGAGGAAGTTAAGGCAAGGTTCCATGAGAATCCGCCCAATGTATACGGTTATGGGCATACACCGCTCTATGCGGATGTTATGAATGCCATCCGGCAGGACAGACAGCCATATGTAAACGCCATGGAGGGGAAAAAAGCGCTGGAACTCGTACTTGCAATATACAAATCTGCTGCGGAGGGATGTAGCGTGAAACTGCCGCTTAAGGAATGTGCAACAACGGATTTTAAGGGGAGGTTTTAGGAATGGCATATTTTGTGCATGAAAGCAGTTATATTGATGAGGATGTACAAATCGGGGAAGGTACAAAAATATGGCATTTCTGTCATGTGCAGTCAGGTGCGCGGATTGGGAGGGATTGTGTACTCGGACAGAATGTAAATATTTCAAATCATGTGAAAATTGGGAATGGCGTTAAAATACAAAACAATGTATCGGTGTACGAAGGGGTGGAACTGGAGGATTACGTGTTTTGCGGGCCTTCCTGTGTATTTACCAATGATTTGACACCAAGGGCAAAATATCCCAAAGGACAGGAAGGGTACAGGAAAACCCTTATTAAGCAGGGAGCGACGTTAGGTGCAAACTGTACCGTCGTATGCGGGCATTCGGTGGGGAGTTACGCCATGGTGGCCGCCGGTGCAGTGGTAGCATGTGATGTAAAACCCCATGCCTTAATGGCTGGCGTACCTGCAAGGCAGATTGGATGGGCATGCGAATGCGGGTGCAAGCTGGCGCAGAATCTTTCCTGTCCGGAATGCGGAAGGAGATATCGGATAGACGATAGTTGCTTAGGGATACGGGAAGAACCGCAGGAGTGACACCAAAGGGATTTATGGTACCGATACAGGAATAAAGGAGCAAAGAGGTATGGAATTCCGTGATTTAAAGCAGCAGTACCAGTTACATAAAAAAGAAATGGACGCCGCCATGAAGGATGTTCTTGTCAGGGCTGATTTCATACAGGGGGAACAAGTGGCACGGTTAGAGAAATCCCTTGCGGAATATGTGGGTATGAAACATTGTATTAGCTGTGCCAATGGAACCGATGCGTTACAGCTTGCCTTGATGGTATGGAATGTCGGGATGGGGGATGCGGTATTTGTACCTGACTTTACGTTTTTTTCAAGCGGTGAAGTGGTTCCGGTGACAGGCGCAACTCCCGTGTTTGTGGATATTGACAGGGATACTTATAATATCAGTCCGACAAGTTTGGAAAGGGCAATCCGGCATGTCATGGACAACACCGACCTGACTCCCAAAGTAATCATTGCAGTGGATTTGTTTGGGCAGCCTGCGGATTTTGGGAAAATCAGACGGTTGGCAGACAAATACAGTCTGTTGGTTTTGGAGGATGCGGCACAGGGATTTGGCGGAAAGATCGGTGGAAAAATGGCATGCAGTTTTGGTGATATTGCAACGACATCTTTCTTTCCGGCGAAACCTTTGGGATGTTATGGAGACGGCGGGGCGGTTTTCACGGACAATCACAAATGGGCGGAATTGCTGCGTTCTTACTGTGTACATGGAAAGGGAATGGATAAGTACGAAAATGTCCGCATAGGCATGAACTCCCGATTGGATACCCTGCAGGCGGCGGTTCTGCTGGAAAAACTAAAATTCTTTGATGCTGAGGTTGCAGCATGTAACCGGATTGCGGAGGAATATACAAGACGGCTGAAGGGATTTGTGAAAGTTCCGGTAATCCAAGAAGGAATCCGTTCAAGCTGGGCACAGTATACGATATGTCTGCCGGACAGGGAAAAAAGAGAACATGTCATCAGGGCGTTAAAGGAATGTACAATTCCGTCAGCGGTTTATTACCGGAAACCCATGCATATGCAGGATGCATTTGGAGAAAATGTGCTTACGGAAGCGGGCTGCCAAGTGACAAAGGAAATCTGCGAGTGTTGTCTGTCGCTTCCGATGCATCCATATTTGGAAATGGAAGAAGTGGGAAAGATAGCAGAGTGTGTGATACAAACCTGTGGGTAACGGAATCCATATGGGAACAAAGGGTGGTGGAACTGATATGAGGTTTACGGTAGACGGATATGTGGAAATGTTAGATGCATTGAGGGAAAGCGGATATGGGATTGCGGATTATTCCTGCTGGGATGAATATGAAAAATGCGCCATCTTACGTCATGACGTGGATTTCGATATGTACCAGGCGCTTTCCATGGCAAAGGTCGAATGCAAGCAGGGGGTAAAAAGCACTTACTTCGTATTGCTGACCAGTGACTTTTACAACATACATTCTGCCGCAAACAGGCGGTTGTTAAACGAAATCCGGGGAATGGGGCATACCATAGGACTTCATTTTGATGAGACGGCTTATCCGGAGGATGCCGGAAATGTGGAAAAGGTAGTGCAGGATATAAAAAAAGAACTGCTTACTCTTTCGGATGTCCTTGGAGTCCCTGTGGAAGCTTTTTCTTACCACAGACCGACAAAGGCAATTTTGGATGCGGATATCAGAATCCAGGGGGCAGTTAATTCTTACGGGGAGCTTTTCTTCCGCCGGTTCAAATACCTGTCGGACTCAAGGATGCACTGGAGGGAGCCTGCCGGGGATATAATATGTGAAGGGATTTACCCGCGCCTGCATATCCTGACGCATCCGTTTTGGTACCATGACAAGGAAACGGAAATGAGGGAAATCCTGTCCGGATTTTTAGACAGGGCAGGGAAGGATAGGTACAACAGCCTGAAGGATAATTTTACCAATTTAGGGGATGTTTTGGAATGGAGGGACGACAGGTTATGACAGTGGCAATTCATCAGCCGCACTATTTTCCATGGCTTGGATATTTGGCAAAGATGGCATGTGTGGATCAGTTTATATACATGGATACCGTACAATTGGAGAAAAGATCCTGTATGATCAGGAACCGGATTGTGGATACGGATGGACAGATTAGGTACCTGAATATTACCTGTGAAAAAAATAACCATTATGAACGGGAATATAGGGAACTCCGGATACAGGATTTTGGAGTGTGGACTGCGAGACAGAAGGGTATTCTTATTCATGCATATAAAAAATGTCCCTATTTTGATGAAGTATGGAATGCCATAGCTCCCATCTTCCATACAGAGCATGAATTTCTTTGTGATGTTACCATACACAGTATCCAAATATTAAGGGATATTTTTAGAATTGACACACCGGTGGTTCTGCAAAGTAATTTGGAAATTGACAGCAGCTTAAAAAGAGGCAAACTCATATTGGGAATATGCAAGGCGGTAGGAGCGGATACTTATTTTGCAGGAAGGGGAGCCAGTATGCAGTATTTAGACGTGGAAGAATTCGAAAGGGAAGGTGTCCGCGTGGCGTACCAGAATTTTAACCATCCGGTATACGGACAGGTGGGAAATCATCCGTTTGTGACAGGGCTTTCAGCGCTTGACATGCTGTTTAACCTTGGCGTGGATAAAGCAAGAGAATTGTTTTGGGATTCCGTTGGGAAGGAAATGGATTTGTAAAATGAAGAAGGAACAGGAAATAGTAAGGAAACTGGAATACAGGGAGTATCTATTGTCCGGCGGGATTAAGTTGCGGAGACTGAAAGAAAGCGATAAGGATGATATGTACGAATATACAAGTAATGAGGAGTGCTGTTTCTTTTTAAAGTGGGGTCCTCATACGCGGGTGCAGCAGGCTTCCGAATTTATACGGAAAAGATTGCAGTACACGGAAATTCCTACTGATCTGTTATGGGGGATTGAATTAATGGAAGAATGCAAATTGATTGGTGTGGTAAGGGTATACCATATTGATTTTGGTAACAGGCAGGCGGAAATATCATATATTATAAATCCCAGGTATGCAGGCAAAGGATATGCGACGATGGCGGTGAGGCATGTAATGGATATATGCTTCAGGGAATTGAATTTGGAAAAGGTAATTGCTTTTTATGCGGATGCAAATAGGAAGTCCGAAAAACTTTTGGAACGATGTGGCGCAGTGAAGGATACCGAATGGAAAGAGCAGATGGAAATTAAAGGAAGGATATACCAAATCCGGAGGTGCTTTGTATTAAGGCAGTAAATGGAATTTCTATAACAAATATGGATTGTTTTGTAGGAGGAAGGTTTTTTGAGACAATACCGATTACTGGAAATTGCAACACAATATGACCATTATCTTAGAAAATTTTACAGGGTACATAATAATTTTGAGGTTCTCTCATATGATGGGTTATTTTCTTTGGTAGCTGAAGATATATTTGGTCCGGCGGATTTTATACATCTGCATTTAAGGAATATGGGCATAGAATCCAAATTAGTATTTTATAATAACAGGAATTTGCAGCGAAAGTGGAATCCGGACTTAAAAGACAAATCCCTTTTTGAAATATTAAGGGCTCAAATAAAAGATTTTGTACCGGATATTATCTTCATCTCAAATATGCATATATTTTCAAAAGAAGAAATATCGGCAATGAGGGAGAGCCTTCTGCCTAAAAATATTAAAATTGTTGGATTCCACTATACCACGCTGAGTAATGTATTTTTACGGAATGCCGCAGTATATGATCAGATATATACAGGAAACAGCGTATATGCAGATAGAATGAGGAAGCATGGATTACCGGCATATCTGCTTAGGCATGCATTTGAACCAAGTATTCTATACAGGCTGCCTGAATGTGAAAAAATAAATGAACTCTGTTTTTCGGGGAGCATATTTACCGGCAGTTATGTGCATAACAATAGGCTGGATTTGTTGGATAAGTTAATAAAAGCAGGACTGCCATATGTTTTTTACGGGAATATATTTGGCTCCATACAGGATATTCTCTCAGAGGAAAATGGAAAAAGATATATTGGCATTATAGCGGATGTCGTGAAAAATATGAAGCAGGAAGTTTTTGGGGCAGAGTATTATTCCATATTAAACAATTATGGTATCTGTCTGAACGTGCACGGCGGAACGGCAGAAGACGGGGTTGGCAATATGCGGATGTTTGAAGTGACCGGTATTGGCAGTTGTCTGTTAACGGACGGAAGGGAAGGAAACAGTGAATTGTTTGAGGAAGATGTTGAAATAATGACATATCATTCTTTTGATGAAATGGTGGAAAAAGCAAGATGGTTAATGGAGCATCCAAAAAAAGCAAGGGAAATTGCGGTTGCCGGACAAAGAAAAACTTGTAAGAAGTATACCTACAAAAATAAGGCAGAGTGTTTGGATGCCTATATCCAGGAATTGTTAAACGGATAAAACGGATGATATCCATTCAGATATTTGCCGGGAGGAATAGTGGTATGGAAATGGAGGAACATATGTCAAAGGAAAATGTCCTAGTTTATGGAATGGATAACTTTTATTTGCAAAATGAGAAAAGCCTTAATGGGTTATATCATATCAGGGCATTTATTGATAAAAAAGGCGGGGGGGATAGAAACGGAAAAATCATACAAGTAGAGGAAATTCCACAATATGAATTTGATAAAATAATTATTATGGTTTGGAGTATCCAGGAAAGTATACGGATTTCCCAAAACCTGCTATATGAGGGTATTAAGGCGGAACAAATTATTTTAGGACATGCTTTGTATGGAAGGTACCATGAAACCGTGGATGAAATAGCCGTGGCGCCGGATGGCGCACTGCTGCTTACGTTTGGGAATGTACGGATAAAAGTCAGGACGGAAGATGAATTTCATAATGTATGTGAAGTATTTGTCAACCGGACCTATGATTATTTTATTAATAACGGAAAACGTGATATTGTATTGGATGTCGGAATGAACATTGGGGATGCAACCCTGTATTTCGCCGGTAAAGGGCAGGTTGACAGGGTGTATGGGTATGAACCCTTTCGGGAAACATTTCTGGCTGCTGAGGGAAACCTGCGGGACTGTTTGGATTCCGGCAAGGCAGAAATTTTCCAATATGGAATCAGTAATGAAAATGCGGTACGCAAAGTTTGCTTTAATTCCGGTATGACCTGTGGTCAAAGCTCGATTGCCGACATTAGGGAGAAAGCGTATGGGAAATATTTGGGCTGGGGATTGGCAGAGGCGGAAAATGAGCGCATGGAACAGATTATGGTCCGGAGGGCATCGGAAGTGTTTGGGGTAATCATCCGTCAATTTCCCAAACATAATATCGTATTGAAAATGGATTGTGAAGGGGAAGAATACGGGATACTGGAGGAACTTTCGGCAAGCGGAATATTAGGGAACATAAAATGTATTATGTTGGAGTGGCATTACCATGGAGCGGATTCCCTATTGCATCATCTGCAAAAAGCAGGGTTTTCCTGGTGGTGCAATGATAAGAATTCGGAAATGGGGCTCATATATGCGTATAAGGAATAAAAGAAACCGGTATTTGTGGAAACGGATGCTTAATTAGGAAAGGAGTGTGGTTAAATTGGGAAAATTTATCATCTATGGGGCAGGAAACAGGGGAAAATGGTGTTTGGAATTTTTGGAATGGAGAAACCTTGCCGATTGTGTATTGGCGTTTTGTGATAAAAGGTATGGTGAGATAGGACAAATAAACGGTAAGAAAGTTTTATCTTATGAGGAAGCAAAGAAAGCCAATGTGCCGTTTCTCGTATCAAACAGCAATGAGAGCGAAGCAGCGCAGATTTTAAGAATGATGGAAGATGACGGGTGCCGGGGCGTTGTTTTTGATGATTTTTACAAAGTATTGGAAGAAGAACAGACCGTATTTCTTAGGGAGTGGTGTGCCTATCATCATGCCCAAAATAATGACCAATGGTTTCAGGAGGCGGAGAAAGCAAAGGAAGCGGATGTATTTTGGAATGAAAACTCCATATTCCTCCGGTATTTTCAACAGTTGGATTTACATAACGTAATTGAATTGGCATGTGGACGTGGCAGACATGTTCCATATTATATGGAAGCCGCAGGAAAAATTACATTGGTGGATATATTGGAAGAAAACATGGATTTTTGTAAAAACAGGTTTTCTGGTTCCGATAAAATCGTTTATTACAAAAACAACGGGTTTAACTTGGAAAAATTGGACAGCAGCAGCTATACTTCCCTGTTTTCGTATGATTCCATGGTACATTTTGAAATGATGGATGTGTATGAATATTTAAAGGATATTTACCGGGTGCTTGCAGACGGAGGAAAGGCGCTGCTCCATCATTCCAACTATTCGGCGGATTATAAAGCGGATTTTGCACATGCGCCGCATGCAAGGTGTTTTATGAATAAAGACATATTTGCATATTTCGCATACCGGAATGGATTTAAGGTGATAGGGCAGAAAGTAATTGATTGGCATGGCGCAGAAAATTTGGATTGTGTTACTTTATTGGAAAAATGATGGGATATCTGTTTAATACCGTGGTAACAGCGATTACATTTTTTATGAAATAGAAGAAACTCTCTGCGCAAAAATGAAATGTCCTGTCATTTCATTGGAGGATATTCTATTCGGACTACAAATTACCATATGGAAAAGGTATGGGAATGGGAGTGGCATGAAAATAGCGTTTTTTTTGGATACGCCATACGGACTTGGCGGAGCAGGCAACCTATTATTGCAGCAGGCGGGATTAATGTCAAAATTACATGACATAGTAGTTGTTGTTCCATGCGGTGAAAATGGCGGGGGAAATGAGGAATATATAAAACGGTGTAAGAAAAAAGGGTTACCATATCAGGTTTTGTATTATAAGGTATCGACCGATTTTTACTGCATTGATTATATACAGGCGCTGGAATGCAAAAAAAGCATCATTGATTTCGCAGTGAGGGAAAATATTACGTTTTTCCACAGTGTGCAACTGAACATTGCCGTTGAAATGGCGGCAAGGGAGCGGAAGATTCCACATGTAATGGATATCTACCAATTGAAGGAGGAAGAATTCGCATTGGCTTATGCGGATATTTATCCCCACTACCATTTATGTGATTCCGAACTATATGCAAAGCGCTGGAGCAATATGCTTGGTATTACATCCAAGTGTGTGAGACCGGTGGCGCCTCTTGACAAAATAAAGGAAAAAGACCATTCCGAAAAGACATGTTATAAAATTGCCATGCTTGGCGCCGTATGTGAAAGAAAAAACCAGCTTGCGGCGATTAAGGCGGTGGAAAAGTGTTTGGGACAATATCCCATATCACTTGAAATTGCAGGGGATGCGGAAAGCATTTATGGGAAGCAATGCAGGGATTATGTGGAACGGCAGGGGATTGGCCGGAATATACATTTTTTTGGTTTTCTAAGCGATATTGGCAGCCTGCTGGAAGAATGTGACTGCCTGCTTTGTGCCAGTATGGATGAATCTTTTCCTTCTTCCATTGTCGAGGCAGTTACCTATGATTTAACCGTGATAGCAACTCCGGTGGCAGGAGTGCCGGAAGTATTCAGGAATGAACACAATGCATTTATCACGGAGGGATATGATGAAACTCATATTTACCAGGCAATCATTTCTTGTTTGAAATCTTATGCGGATGGAAGCATAGCCTTTCTTCATACAAATGCAAAAAATACTTGGAAGGATTTTTTTTCACCGGAAACGGTGGGCAACGAAATCAACGGATATTATATGGCCATAATTGCGGACGGGAAGACCGGTGACGGGACGGTTTATGATTCGCAGCCATTGAAGGAAGTGAATGCATTATATCAAACATTGTGGCCGGAGAAAACGCTTCCATCGGAACTTAGGGAATTTATTAGCAAAAAAATATGGTACTGTTATTTTTTAAAGAAAAAAATCGGTAAAGGAAAAGCCTGTATATGGGGAGCAGGAAAATTAGGCGGGCTTGCTTTTGAATTAGTAAAAATACTGGAACTTGAAATCGAAATAACTGCATTTATTGACATGGCAAAAACCGGTCAATATTGTGGAAAACCAATCAGGAAGCCAACGGATATTGATTATGGGCATACGGATTATGTTTTCATCAGCTTCGCAGGCAGTAGGGACGAAGTGGTGAAATATTTATGCGGGAATGGTATGGTATATCATAAAAACGTGTTTTTATTAGGCTGTTAAATATCGGAAATTGCTATCCGGCAGGGTTACTGTTTACGGACAAGGAGTGTTAAGGGAAGAAAAATGATATATACAGAGCATGACTGGTTATCGGTTATAGAATTAAAGGATGAAGCTGACGCAGTATCTTTTGATATGCTTGCAAAAGAGATATCGGCGAAACCCTCCAATATGGTATATCATAAAAACGTGTTTTTATTAGGCTGTTAAATATCGGAAATTGCTATCCGGCAGGGTTACTGTTTACGGACAAGGAGTGTTAAGGGAAGAAAAATGATATATACAGAGCATGACTGGTTATCGGTTATAGAATTAAAGGATGAAGCTGACGCAGTATCTTTTGATATGCTTGCAAAAGAGATATCGGCGAAACCCTCCAATATGGTGTATTGTGAACGGAAAGGGAAATTGTGCGGAATCATTAGTATGGGGGATATCGCCAGGGCGGATAAGGAGAATGCAGCTTATGTTACAGTCAATAAGAAATTCACATGGATTCGTCCAAAGGAATATATGAAAGCGAGGAATATTTTCCGCGAAAAAACTAATATTAACGCACTTCCAGTAGTAAATGAAAAGCAGGAACTTATGGGAGCCTATGCACGTTGGGATGACTTTTTTGCCGGATATATGTGTGAAGGAAACCATTTCTTTTTTAGCCTTGGCAAACGTGTGGTTTTGGTACGCCCTTGTTGTCTGCATAAGGATAAACGGAAAATGTCCGGGATTTTTTGCCATAATCTGTCATCTATGGGATTCAACGCTAAAGAGATAGAACAGAGTGAAGTTTTGGATAATGTAAATTCCGTTGACCGGGTATTGTTTTGTGATGAGGATGAATGGAGGGCTGTGGATACCTTGTTTACACATCTGTTGCATAAAAAGTACCCAAGGGAAAAATTGATGACATATAAAAATTTCATGAAAGAATGTTGGTTTGATTTTATCGGGGAGTTTTTACGCGGTTTGGGACAGAAAGGCGTTCATATTCTTAATCTGTTTTATGATTCCAATCAATACGACAGGATTTTGCAGGAAAAGGACTATGGGGATAACAGGGAGGATACTTTATACCGTTCTTTTTTTGGGGAACTGTATTCGGAAGAATATAAAAACGGAATTATTCGGTTTCCTTTTTCCATAGAAACCAAAAGCCATCTTGGAAAATTAAAAGACTGCAAAGGAAAATACTGTAATGTCATAAACGGAGAACGGTATACGACAGGACAACCGGAGAACTATATCCAAACCATTTACTTTATCGGTCCGTGTTTTATTTATGGACGTTTTACGGAAGATAAAAATACAATAGAAAGCCTTTTACAGAAGCGGCTGAATGATACCTGGCATGAAATAAGGGTAGTGAATTGCGGAAGTTGTTACAACGGACAGATGGATTTGGAAATTTCACGTTTAAGCGAACTGCCGCTGCGGAAGGGGGATGTTGTGGTTCTGTTTGCGGATAACAAACGTTTCCCGGATATTCCGGAGCTTAATTTAGTTCATGTTTTGGATAAAAGCAGTGTGAAGAAAGAATGGATTTTAGGAGTCATGCTCCATTGTAACCATAAAATAAACGCCCTGTTTGCGGAAGCCATCTACCAAAACCTTTTATGCGAAAAATGGATTGGGGGGCAAAATGAAATTGGAAAAGAAATCGGGCAGGACAGGGATTTTGTCAAAACAATGTATATAGACCGCTATTTTACGGATTTTAATCCTGGGTTATATAAAAAAATCGGCTCCATTGTGATGAACTGCAATCCATTTACCCATGGGCACCGTTATTTAATCGAGCAGGCATCAGAAGCCGTTGATTTTTTGATTATCTTTGTCGTGGAGGAAGATGAATCCATATTTTCTTTTGACGAACGGTTTGCCATGGTTTGCAGTGGAACCGGCGATATAAAGCATGTTATGGTAGTTCCCAGCGGACCGTTCATTTTATCCAAAACGACTTTCCCGGAATATTTTGTGAAAGAAGCAGATGAAGACATGGCTAAAAATGTGGAGAATGATATTACTTTCTTTGCAGAGCGGATAGCGCCGCATTTAAACATTCATTACCGGTTTGTCGGTGAGGAACCGGAAGATATGGTAACCAATGCGTATAATCTTGCCATGAAAAGGATTTTACCGGAAAAAGGAATCAAGCTGGTAGAAATTCCAAGAAAAGAACAGTGCGGAAAGTATATCAGCGCATCTTCGGTACGGAAATGTTTGGAAAACGGTGACTGGGACGGATTGGATCGTTTGGTGCCAAAGTCTACAAAAAGGATTTTGTTTATGAGGAATCATTAGGATACCGTTAAAAAAATTTTTACAGGGGGTAACACAAATGGACAACAAAACCATAAAAAGAAACATCTTACTGAACCCGGGTCCCGCCACAACAACGGATACCGTAAAATACGCACAGGTCGTACCGGACATCTGCCCGCGGGAAAAAGAATTTGCGGATTTAATGAAGCGGATCCGTGACGATTTGGTGCGGATTGTCCATGGGGATTCCCAAAAATATACCTCCGTGTTATTCTGCGGTTCAGGCACGCTCTGTATGGATGCCTGCCTGAATTCCCTGCTGCCCGCAGGCAAAAAAATACTGGTGGTCAATAATGGCGCATACAGTGCAAGGGCTGTGGAAATCTGTGAATCGTACCATCTTCCATTCCTTGATTTGCGGTTTCCCATGGATGCCTTACCGGATTTGGCAGAAGTGGAAGCCATGCTAAGACGCCATCCCGATATTGCGCTGGTTTATGCCACCCATAATGAAACCGGAACGGGTATTTTAAATCCCATCCGGGAAATCGGGGCATTGGCACATAAATATCATGCTGTATTTGTGGTGGATACCACATCGACCTATGCCATGCGTCCCATCCAAATAGAGGAAGAAAATATTGATTTCTGTATGGCATCCGCCCAAAAAGGGCTGATGGCGATGACAGGTATTTCTTTTGTGGTCGGTAACCGGAAGCTGCTGGAGGAATCCGGAAATTTCCCGAAGCGTTCCTATTATTGTAACCTATACATGCAGTATGAATATTTTGAAAAGCACGGGGAGATGCACTTTACCCCTCCCGTGCAGACTGTTTATGCGATGAAACAGGCAATCAAGGAATATTTTGATGAAGGGGAGAGCGCAAAGTGGGACAGGCATAAAAGGGTATTTGAAGCCCTTCATGCCGGGCTGGCAAGGCTTGGATTCCAAAATCTCATTCGGCGGGAATGGCAGGCAGGACTGGTCATTACCGTGAAATACCCGGAAGATGAAAACTGGGATTTTGAAAAAATACATGATTACTGTTATGAAAGAGGTTTTACCATTTATCCCGGTAAAATGAACAATGCGGGAACCTTCCGGTTATGTGCGTTAGGGGCTCTTGATGAAAATGACATTGTTAGCTTTTTCCGGGTATTGGAGGAAGGGCTGCGGGAGAATAAAGTAACTGTTCCGGTTATTTATGGCGGAGGAACCAATCATGCAGAATGAAATAGCAATTTTACTGGCCGCCGGTTTAGGGACACGGATGCTGCCAATAACAAAGCAAACCCCGAAACCGTTGGTAAAAGTCCATGGTGTCCCAATGATTGAGACGCTTATAATGGGGTTGGAGAAAAGAAAAATCCACAAAATATATGTTGTCGTCGGATACCTAAAAGAACAATTTCAATATTTAACGGAAAAATATGAAAATTTGGAATTAATTGAAAACACGGAGTATTTGGAGAAAAATAACATTTCCTCCCTTCACGCCGCAGGAAATCTTTTGGGCAGCGCGGATTGTTTTATTTGCGAGGCGGATTTATTTGTTGTCGATACGGAACTGCTCCAAAAAACGTCAGAAATATCCTGTTATTTTGGGAAAAAGATACAAGGATACACGGACGATTGGGTTTTTGGGACGGAAAACGGCAGGATAACCAAAGTCGGAAAAGGGGGAAGGGATACCTGGCAGATGGTTGGGATTTCCTACTGGAAAAAGAAAGATGCCGGGATAATCAGGGCAGGAATCGAAGAAGCCTACCTGCAAAAAGGGCATGAAGGGTTATTTTGGGATGAAATTGTAGACCGGAAAATCAGGGAAAAGCAGTTGGAAGCCGTGGTTATGGAAGTTACTGAAGGAAGCATCATTGAAATAGATACGGTGGAAGAATGGAAAGCCCTGACGGCAGACGGGAAAGGAGAAGTACTATGCGGGCAGAGCAATTTGTAGAACGGATTCGGGCTATGGGAATAACTACATTGGCAGGGGTGCCCGATTCCACATTAAAACCTTTTTGCGATTATATAAACAGGGAAGGGAAAACATTCTTTCACCATTATGTTCCGGCAAATGAGGGGGCGGCTGTCGGAATGGCAATCGGAAGTTATTTGGCAACGGGAAAAGCAGCCTGTGTTTATATGCAGAACAGTGGGATTGGAAATGCCGTAAATCCGATTACTTCTCTGGCAAACGGAAAGGTATATGGAATCCCCATGCTCATGGTAATCGGATGGCGTGGGGAGCCGGGAAGTAAGGATGAGCCCCAGCATAAGTTTATGGGAGACATTACAGGGCAGATATTGGACGTATTGGAGATTCCGTATGCCATCATTGGCAAAGAAACGGCGCAGGATGAGCTGGATGCCATGTTTGTAAAGGCAAGAGATAGAATATCCGGTAACCGTCAGTTTGCTTTTGTGGTCAAAAGGGACTTTTTTGACCAGGTGGATTTGGGAGAATACTGTAATGGCTATTCGCTGGTTCGTGAAGATGCCGTTAAGGAAATCATTTCCATGGTAGGTGTGGAAGATGTGCTTGTATCGACGACAGGAAAGATATCCCGTGAAGTATACGAACAGAGCGACGCCATAAAAGGACAGCATGCACAGGATTTTCTGACGGTAGGCGGAATGGGACATGCTTCCATGATTGCGCTTGGCATTGCAAAAGAAATGCCGCATAAAAAAGTGTATTGTCTGGACGGAGACGGCGCCGTGTTTATGCATATGGGCAGCCTTGCCTTTATTGCCAGGCAGAATCCGGGAAATTTGATTCATATCTGCCTGAATAACGAAGCCCATGAGTCCGTGGGGGGGATGCCGACCGGAAGCGCCGGTCTGGAATACGCAGAAGTGGCAAAGGCATGTGGATATCCGCAATCCCATACCGTTTGGGATTTAAGGCAGCTGCGGGAAGTTTTGGAAAGGGTAAGGCAGGAAAATGTCCTGTCTTTCATTGAAGTAAAAACAGCAATCCGCTCCAGAAGCGATTTGGGAAGGCCAAAGGAAGAAGCGGTGGAAAACAAGAACCATTTTATGAAATACCATGGAATACCTGTGGAATGATAGGGGTGATGAGATGAAAAAAATATACGCATGTTTTTGCACGGATGTAATACATGAAGGTCATTTAAATATCATAAGGCAGGCGTCAAAATACGGGACGGTAATAGCCGGTGTTTTGGGCGATCAGGCAATGATCCGTTATAACCGGTTTCCAACGGTTTCCTTTGAAGAACGGAAAAAAATGTTGGAAAACATACCGGAAGTGAGCAGAGTTGTTGAACAACAGGATGTGGTGTATGATAATATTATAAAGGAATTGAGACCGGATTATGTCATCCATGGAGATAACTGGAGAGAAGGACCTATGGCAATGATCCGTGAAAATGTGATGGCATGTTTGGAAAAATGGGGAGGGGAATTAATCGAGGTTCCTTATACTTACAGCGAATCGGTCAGCAACATGGAAGCCATTATGAAGGAGAGGACGGCAATGCCGGAATTCCGCAGAAAACGGTTACGGCTGCTGTTAAAGTTATGTCCCATTGTAAAAGTCATTGAAGTACATAGCGGCCTGACCGGTTTGATTGCCGAAAAGACAATTGTCTCCGGAAAAAGCGAGATAAACCAGTTTGATGCCATGTGGCTGTCAAGTCTCTGTGATTCCACGGCAAAAGGAAAGCCGGATATTGAGTTGGTGGATTTGTCATCCAGATTAAGGACCGTGGATGACATTTTGGAAGTAACGACAAAACCAATTATTCTTGACGGGGATACGGGTGGACTGGTGGAACATTTTGCATATAATGTCAGGACATTGGAACGTGTGGGTGTATCTGCCGTAATTATTGAAGATAAGACGGGGCTGAAAAAGAATTCGTTATTCGGAACGGACGTGGAACAGACACAGGACAGCGTTGAAGGATTTTGTGAGAAAATCAGAGCTGGAAAAAAGGCGCAGCGCACGGAAGATTTTATGATTATTGCCCGGATTGAAAGCCTGATTTTGGAAAAAGGGATAGAAGATGCGCTGGAACGGGCGGCAGCATACGTCCGTGCCGGAGCGGACGGTATCATGATCCATAGCAGGAAAAAAGAACCGGATGAAGTATTCGCATTCTGCGACCGGTTCAGGGAAACAAACCGGGAAACGCCCCTTGTGGCGGTACCGACTTCGTATAATGCGGTAACGGAGGAGGAGCTGCGCAGTCATGGCGTGAATATCGTCATTTATGCAAACCAGCTTACACGGAGCGCATTTCCTGCCATGCAGAGGACGGCAGAGAGAATCCTAAGGCACCACAGGGCAAAAGAAACGGAGGAAGAATTGATGTCCATTCAAGATATTATTACATTGATTGATGAAATATAAAGAAAATGTGTGCAGGTACCCCGTCCGGCCGGAAAGGAAAGATGCAAACCGGATGGAGTACCGGGATTTTTCGGGTGCAATACACCTGTTTTGAAAATTTCTTATCTTTTTCGCATAAAAACTTCTGTAACCCTTGATATCTTTCCTCGTAGTTTTCATAAATCCCCGTCCTAAACTGTATAAATTCCTTTTTCTTCTCAATATCGTGGACTGCCGTGAAAGCGAACAAAAAATACTTGACAGTTCCCCAAACAAATGTTAAATTATAGGAGTATGCCGCATAGGCAGGCACAAAAGCGCGCCAAAGACACAACGGCGCCGCCGACCCTAGCGAGTAGACAAACAAAAAAGTTTGTGATAGGAGGTGCAATATGTACGCAATTATTGCCACAGGTGGAAAACAGTACAAAGTTTCCGAAGGGGATGTCATCAAAGTGGAAAAGCTGGATGCAGAACCCGGAGCGGCTGTAACCTTTGACCAGGTTGTCGCAATCAGCGATAACGGACTTAAGGTTGCCGGTGATGTAGCGAACTCGACCGTATCCGCTACCGTTATGGAGCAGGGCAGGGGAAAGAAGATTATCGTTTACAAGTATAAGAGGAAAACCGGTTACCATAAGAAAAACGGTCATAGACAAGCATACACGCAGGTTAAAATTGACAAAATAAATGCATAATGCCATAACGGCGCATGTGTTTGTATTTCACATTTTACAGTGTTTGGACATGACAACGGTAATTATCAGGAAAACAGCAGACGGGGTCTATAAAGGCTTTACCTGTATGGGACATGCAGGATTTGCAGGACGGGGCAGGGATATCGTATGTGCTTCCGTATCGGCGCTGGTTATCAATACCATTAATTCCATGGAAAAGCTGGCGGGCGAGGAACCGGAGGTTACAACGGACGAGGAGACAGGATTTATCCAATGCCGGTTTTTGCATCCCCTTTCCCATGAGGGAGCATTGTTTATGGATTCCATGGTACTTGGACTTTCGGGGATTGCCGAAGAATACGGCAGGAAGCGGGGGAAGAAGTATTTGGTACTTAATTTCGAGGAGGTGTAATACCATGTTGAAGATGAACCTTCAATTTTTCGCACACAAAAAGGGAGTTGGTTCCACAAAGAACGGCAGGGATTCCGAATCCAAAAGGCTTGGTGCGAAAAGGGCTGACGGACAATTCGTAAAAGCAGGAAATATTCTTTACAGACAGCGCGGAACGAAGATCCATCCCGGCGTAAACGTAGGCAGGGGCGGGGATGATACGTTATTTGCGTTAGTAGACGGCGTACTCAGGTTTGAAAGAAAAGGGAGAGACAAGAAACAAGCCTCCGTATATCCTGTTGAACAATAGTACGAACGAACCGGGCTTCAAACATACCATGTGTTTGAAGCCTTTTTTTCCTATATATGCGTCATCAGACGCATATATAGGAATGCGAAGCATTCTTTTTGCACAGAAAGGTTATGGATGGATATGTTTGCAGACAGGGCAAAAATATATGTGAAAAGCGGAAAGGGCGGTGACGGGCATGTTTCGTTCCGCAGGGAGAAATATGTTCCAAACGGCGGTCCCGACGGCGGCGACGGCGGCAACGGCGGCAGCGTTATTTTCGAGGTGGACGAAGGGTTGAACACCCTTACCGATTTCCGCCATATCCGCAAATATTGTGCGGAAAACGGAGCCGAAGGCGGGAAAAAGAACTGCAAGGGCAAAAGCGGTGCGGACATTGTCATCCGGGTACCCCACGGAACCGTGATAAAGGAAGCCGAGAGCGGCAAAGTCATTGCCGACATGTCGGGGGATAACAGGCGGATGGTACTTTTAAAAGGCGGCAGGGGCGGCAACGGCAACCAGCATTACGCCACCAGCACCATGCAGGCGCCAAAGTATGCCCAGCCCGGGCAGGATGCGAAAGAACTGGATCTTCTTTTGGAATTAAAAGTGATTGCCGACGTTGGGCTGGTCGGTTTTCCCAATGTGGGGAAATCCACGTTTCTCGCCAGGGTAACGAATGCGCGGCCGAAAATTGCCAATTACCACTTTACCACATTGAACCCGAATCTTGGCGTGGTGGATTTGGAGGATGCCAAAGGCTTTGTCATTGCCGACATACCGGGGCTGATTGAAGGCGCTTCCGAGGGTATCGGGCTGGGATATGAATTTCTGCGCCACATTGAGCGCACGAAGGTAATCATCCATATTGTGGATGCCGCTTCCACCGAGGGACGCGATCCGGTGGAGGACATTTATGCCATCCATAAGGAGCTGGAGGCGTATAATCCGGAAATTGCTGCCCGCCCGCAGGTCATTGCCGCCAATAAAATTGACATGTTTGCCGGGACGGAAGAAGAATCCGGAACGGTGCGCCGCATACGGGAAGAATTTGAGCCAAGGGGTATCCGTGTTTTCCCTATTTCCGCGGTCAGCGGGCAGGGGGTCAGGGAGCTGTTATATGCGGTAAACAACCTTTTGGCGGAAATGGACGATAAACCGGTCGTTTTTGAACAGGAGTATTTCCCGGAATGGAAGGAAAGGGCGGGGGAACCGTTCACCGTCACTTATGACGAAAAGGCGGACGAATATGTGGTGGAAGGTCCCCGCGTGGAAAAGATGCTTGGTTATACCAATCTGGAATCCGAAAAGGGATTTATCTTCTTCCAAAATTTCCTAAAGGAGAACGGCATACTGGAGGAACTGGAGAAACTTGGAATCGGGGAAGGGGATACGGTGCGCATGTACGGGCTTTCCTTTGATTACTACAAATAGAAAACAGGAGCTGAGAATCATCATGACAAGCAAGCAGAGAAGTTACCTTAAAAGCCTTGCCAGCAATTTGGAGCCGGTTCTCCAAATCGGAAAAGCAAGCCTGACACCGGAAATGACAGAAGCGGTTTCCGAGGCGTTTAACACCCGTGAACTGGTGAAAATAAGCGTGCTCAAAAACTGTTTGGACGATCCGAAGGCAGTCGCGGAAGCCCTTGCCGGAAGGACACGTTCCCAGGTGGTACAGGTCATCGGCAGGAAGATTATATTATATAAGGAAAGCAAAGAACACAAAAAAATTATTCTTCCACAGTAACAATAACGCAGAGACTGTGGAAAGGACGTGAGGCAAGAGATGGAAAGCAAAGGGCGCAGGAAGAAAACCGGGATTATGGGAGGTACGTTCAACCCCATCCATACCGGACACCTGCTTTTGGCGGAAAGTGCAAGGGATAATTTCGGGCTGGATGAAATCCTGTTTATTCCCAGCGGACGTTCCTACATGAAAAGGGAATCGGAAATCCTGGACAGGCGGGAACGGTACGAGATGACCCTCCTCGCCACGCAGGACAATCCGGCATTTTCCGTATCGGACATCGAAGTCCGGCGGGAGGGCAATACCTATACCTGCGATACGCTTGCCCAGTTGAAACAACAGGAACCGGAGACGGATTTTTACTTTATCGTCGGTGCGGACAGCCTTTTTTCCATGGAGACATGGAAGGAACCGGAACGGATTTTCCAGGGATGTACGGTGCTTGCCGCCATACGGGACGACAAGGACGCGGACAGGCTGGGGGAACAGATTTCCTACCTGACGGATAAATTCAGTGCGTGCATCTTTCCGATTACATTCCGTGAAATTGATATTTCTTCCACGGATATCCGGATGCGGCTGGCAAACGGGCAGTCCATCCGTTACATGGTTCCCGACCAAGTGATTTCTTATATCGAACAACATCATTTATATACGGAGGACGCCAAATGGAAGCCAAATCGTCAAGCATAAAGAAAATCCGTAAGACCATGGAGAAAACATTGGACGCAAAACGCTTCGAGCATACCCTTGGGGTCGCCTATACGGCAGCGGCGCTTGCCATGCGTTACGGCAGCGATGTATTAAAGGCGCAGACCGCCGGGATGCTGCATGACTGCGCGAAGTGTATGAGCAATGAAAAGCGGCTGCATATCTGTGAAAAACACAACATCAGCGTCAATGAAATCGAGCGGCGCAACCCTTTCCTGCTCCATGCGAAGGTGGGGAGCTATATTGCCATGCGCAAATTCAACATCCATGACAGCGACATCATCAACGCCATCTTAAACCATACCACCGGAAGACCGGATATGTCGTTACTGGAAAAAATTGTTTACATTGCGGACTACATTGAGCCCGGCAGGAAACAGGCGCCGAACCTGGGGCAAATCCGGCGGCTGGCATTCCAGGATTTGGACGAAGCATTGTTCTGCATCCTGAAGGACACACTGGTTTACTTAAACCAGGTGGACGGCGACGTGGACCCCATGACACAAAAGACCTATGATTTCTATAAGGAATATATGGCTGACAGGAAATAATGCAGATGTACCGGTACATCGGAAAGGAGTAAGGATTCCATGACGGAAAACGATACAAAGAAAGAAGATTTTAAAGAAGATTTTAAGGAAAAAACAAAAAATATGGCACAAATTGCCATTCAGGCGCTGGGGGATAAAAAGGCGGAAGACATCAAGGTCATTGACATCAGCGGGGTATCCGTCCTTGCGGATTACTTTATCATCGCCAGCGGTTCCAACCGCAGCCAGATACAGGCACTGACCGACCATGTGGAAGAACAGCTTGGACGTAGCGGTCTGCCGGTAAAGCAGATAGAAGGCTATGATACGGCAAACTGGATTCTGATGGATTTTGGCGACTTGATTGTCCACATCTTTGACCGTGAAAACCGGTTGTTTTATGATTTGGAACGCATTTGGAGGGACGGAAAAGCAATAGAACTTTCGGAGTTTAGTTTGACATGAGGAAATATATCGGAGACAGGAAATTTTACCGCATGGTGCTTGCCGTTGCCGTCCCGATTATGATACAGAACGGAATTACGAACTTTGTCAGCCTGTTGGACAACATTATGGTGGGAAGGATTGGCACAGAGCAGATGTCAGGTGTCGCCATTGTCAACCAGCTTATGTTTGTTTTTAACATCTGCATTTTCGGGGGCGTGTCGGGAGCAGGGATTTTTACGGCCCAGTACCATGGATGTAAGGATTACAAGGGGGTGCGGGATACGTTCCGCGCCAAACTGCTCATCTGCTTTGCCATTACGGCGGCGGGACTGGCTGTTTTTGCACTGTTGGGCGGAAGTCTGATTTCGCTGTATTTGCATGATACGGGGGATGCCGTTACGTTGGAATCCACCCTTTGGTATGCGAGGCGCTACCTGCGGATTATGATGGTGGAAATGGTGCCGTTTGCCGTCATCCAGGCATATTCCGGAACGCTGCGGGAGACGGGGGAGACCGTGCTTCCCATGAAGGCGGGTATCACTGCGGTTTTTGTTAATTTAATTCTGAATTATATCCTGATTTTCGGGAAATTCGGCGCACCGGTGCTGGGTGTGGAAGGCGCCGCCATTGCAACCACCGTATCCCGTTTCGTGGAACTGTTCATCGTAGCCGGATGGACGCACCGGCATAAGGAAGCCCATCCGTTTATCGACGGCGCTTACCGCAGTCTGAAAATTCCTGCGGCTTTGGCGGCAAAGATTATCGTCACCGGGGCGCCGCTGATGTTAAATGAGGCGTTATGGTCTTTTGGACAGGCGATTCTGGTACAGTGTTATTCCGTCCGCGGGCTTGGCGTGGTGGCTGCCTTCAATATTTCCTCCACCATCTCCAACGTCTTTAACGTGGCGTTCATCGCCATGGGAAATGCGGTGGGTATCATCGTCGGGCAGCTTTTGGGTGCGGGGAAACTGGAGGAAGCAAAGGATACCGACCGGAAACTGATTTTTTTCAGTACGGTATCCTGTGCCGTTATCGGCACCGTCATGGCGTTGTTCTCACCACTGTTTCCGGCGCTTTACAATACATCGGACGATATCCGGCGGCTGGCGGCACGGTTTATCGTGATTGCGTCCCTGTATATGCCCATGCACGCCTTTATTAATGCCGCTTACTTTACGCTGCGCTGCGGCGGGAAAACGCTGGTTACGTTTTTCTTTGACAGCGTATACGTATGGCTGGTAAATATCCCGCTTGCCTATGTATTGTCCCGTTATACCGGATTACATATCATTTTTTTGTTTTTCGCGTGCCAGTTTATTGACATCGTGAAATGCATCATCGGTTTTATCCTTGTAAAAAAAGGCGTTTGGATGAATATTATCGTCAAAGGGTAAAAGCGGCGCTGCCTGGTCAGGCAGCGCCGTTTTCACATATTTTATCCCGCAGGCAACGAGCCAGGCGGTTTTTCACATGTGCCTTTTATGATGTTTCACCGGCGGAACGTCCCGGATACATATAAAAGGTAATCAGGTATATCCCGCAGACGCCCACGATTGCATATATGATTCTGGATATCCACGTCAGATTACCGAAGATAAAGGCGACAAGGTCAAAGCTGAAAAAACCGATGAGCCCCCAGTTTACCGCACCGATGATGGCAAGGGTAAGGGCCGTATAATCCAATGCTTTATTGTTCATTTCCAAAACCTCCATTCTTAATCTTGCTGATATTTACTCATATATCGGTGTTATTTTGCCCATAAAAAAAGAAAAATATCCTCGAATATTGCTATTTCTCACAAAATGTAAAAAATGACATTGACAAAGACTTTTTTTCAGAGTAATATTATCCAAAAATAATTCATAAAAATTCATGGAGGAGATATTATGAAAAAGTACAACAAAATCATCAGTGCGGTTATGGCTTCGGCAATGGCAGCATCCCTGCTTGCCGGCTGCGGTAATTCTGCGGATGGCGGAGCTTCCTCTACGGACGGCGCGGCAGCGGATAACGGCGCGGCAGCCGGTACATCCGACACAACGACGGAAGCAGGCGGGGAAACCGCAGCGGCAGGCGGCGCCGTAATTAAAATCGGAGGCATCGGTCCCACCACCGGAAGTGCGGCAGTATACGGCTTGGCGGTACAGAATGCGGCACAGCTTGCGGTAGACGAAATCAATGCGGCGGGCGGTATCAACGGCGTAATGATTGAGTTTAAATTTGAAGACGACGAATGTGACGCGGAGAAATCCGTAAATGCATACAATACCTTAAAAGACTGGGGTATGCAGATGCTGATGGGTACCGTTACCAGCGGGTGCAGCATTGCGGTAGCGGAGAAAACGGCGGAAGACAACATGTTCCAGCTCACCCCTTCGGGTTCTGCCGTGGACTGCGTAAAATATGATAACGCATTCCGCGTATGCTTCTCCGACCCGAACCAGGGAATGGCTTCCGCGAAGTACATCGGCGAAAATGCCATTGCATCCACCGTTGCGGTGATTTATGACAGCTCCGATATTTATTCTTCGGGTATTTATGAGAAATTTGCGGCGGAAGCGGCAAACCAGCCTTTTGAAATCGTATCTGCGGAAGCATTTACCGCTGACAGCAGGACGGATTTCTCCGTACAGCTCCAGAAGGCGAAAGATGCGGGTGCGGAACTGGTATTCTTACCTATTTATTATACGGAGGCTTCCCTGATTCTTTCCCAGTCCTCCACGCTGGGGTATGCACCCATTTTCTTCGGATGCGACGGTTTGGACGGTATCCTTAACGTGGAAAACTTTGATACCTCCCTGGCAGAAGGCGTTATGCTCTTAACTCCTTTTGCGGCAGATGCGGAAGATGAGCTGACCCAAAAATTTGTAAGCGCATATAAAGAAAAATTCGGCGATACACCGAACCAGTTTGCAGCAGATGCATACGATGCCATTTATGCCATCAAGGCAGCCGGGGAAAAAGCAGGCATTACCCCCGACATGGATATGTCCGCAATGTGCGAAGCTATGAAAGCGGCAATGCCCCAGATTACGCTGGACGGACTTACCGGCGTGGGCATGACCTGGGACGCTTCCGGCGAACCGAACAAAGAGCCTAAGGCAGTAAAAATTACAAACGGAGCTTATGCGGCAATGTAATTTGGGGTGTTTTGGGACGGAATAGGAATAACAGGATAGGTTAGACAGCCGAAGGAGGGATGCGGGAAGAAATTCCGCATCCTTCCTTTTTTGAAACAGGTTTTGAACAGCTACCGACAGGGAAAGCACAGGGCGACCGCAGCCAATGATAACCCATGCCATTCTGCTTAGAAACTCCCAGCCGAAATAAGTGCACGGAAAACCGGGACAGGCAATCCCGCTGCCGTCACCCCGAAAAAAACTCTCTCCCGTGCGTTCGCCCATCAACATAACATTTCACGCAGAATTGTTACGTCCAAAGAGAATGAAGTGGGATTTTCTTGCTTCCGGGCAGATTTAATGGTATAATTTAACCTTGTAATGTAGAAAAGACAAAGAGGTGTTTCTTATGAGCTTTATTTCTTATTTGATTAATGGCATCAGCCTGGGGAGCGTATATGCGATTATTGCATTGGGATACACGATGGTATACGGTATCGCGAAAATGCTGAATTTTGCCCACGGGGATGTAATTATGGTCGGGGGCTTCGCGGTGTTTACGGTAGTCAGCACATGCGGGCTTCCTCCGGCGGTTGGAATCCTGGTGGCGGTGGTAATCTGTACCGCCCTTGGTATGGTGATTGAGCGGGTGGCATATAAACCGCTGCGCAATGCCGCTTCCCCCCTTGCGGTGCTGATTACGGCAATCGGCGTCAGCTACCTGCTGCAGAACGTTGCCCTGCTGGTTTTCGGCGCAAATACGAAATCCTTTACTTCCGTGGTATCCATACAGCCGTTAAAGCTGGCGGACGGGAAACTGATGATTTCGGGGGAAACCATCGTAACGATTATTGCCGGTATTATTATCATGATCTGCCTGACCCTGTTTGTCAATAAGACAAAAGCCGGACAGGCAATGCTTGCCGTTTCCGAAGATAAGGGGGCCGCACAGCTTATGGGCATTAACGTAAACGGTACGATAGCGCTTACGTTTGCCATCGGTTCGGCGCTGGCTGCGGTGGCGGGGGTTCTGCTTTGTTCCTCATATCCTTCGCTGACTCCCTATACGGGAGCCATGCCGGGAATCAAAGCGTTTGTCGCTGCCGTATTCGGGGGAATCGGCTCCATTCCGGGTGCCATGATAGGGGGAATCCTGCTTGGAATCATAGAAATTTTGGGAAAGGCATATATTTCTTCACAGATGGCGGATGCCATCGTGTTCGCGGTTTTAATCGTAGTCCTTCTCGTGAAGCCCACCGGCATTTTGGGAAAGAACATCCAGGAGAAAGTGTAAGGTGCTGCCATGAATAAAATGAATGCAAAATTGAAATTAAGTAAGACGGCAAAAAGTAATGCCATTACGTACCTGATAGTAATCGTGGTCTATCTGGCTGTCCAGATTCTGCTGGCTGGCGGGCATGTATCCAGTCTGATGGAAGGGCTTTTGGTTCCCCTTTGCATCTATGTCATGCTTGCCGTTTCGCTGAATTTAACGGTTGGTATTTTAGGCGAGTTAAGTTTGGGACATGCGGGATTTATGTGCGTGGGGGCTTTTGCGGGCGCATTTTTCTCCAAGTGCACGCAGGGAGCCATGCCGGACGGAATCCGTTTCTTTTTGGCGCTGGTTTTGGGCGCCGTGGCGGCGGGTGTTTTCGGAATTATCATCGGAATTCCCGTGCTCCGGTTAAAAGGCGATTATCTTGCCATCGTAACCCTGGCGTTTGGGGAAATTATTAAAAACCTTGTAAACGTACTTTATATCGGCAGGGATTCCGATGGCTTCCATTTTTCCATGAAAGATTCCATCTCCCTGCATCTGAAAGAAGACGGGGAAGTGCTGATTAACGGAGCCCAGGGCATTACGGGAACACCCCATGACGCCAGTTTTACCGTTGGTATCATCCTGATTTTACTATCGCTGTTTATAATCCTGAATTTGGTTAATTCAAGGGACGGGCGGGCGATTATGTCCATCCGTGACAACCGCATTGCGGCGGAATCGGTGGGAATTAATATTACAAAATACAAACTGATGGCTTTTTCCATTTCGGCATCCATTGCGGGCGTGGCGGGCGTATTGTATGCCCATAACCTGTCCACCCTGACTGCGCTTCCGAAAAATTTCGGTTACAATATGTCCATTATGATTCTGGTCTTCGTAGTTTTGGGTGGAATCGGGAATATCCGCGGTTCCATCCTGGCCGCCGTTATCCTTACGCTACTGCCTGAGTTGTTACGCGGTTTAAGCGATTACCGTATGCTGATTTATGCGGTGGTACTCATTGTGATGATGCTGTTTAACTGGAGTCCGAAAGCTGTTGCATGGAAGGAAAGCATGAAGGAAAAATATTTTTCCGGTTTCCAAAAGAAGACAGGAGCAGGGGCATCCGCAGTAAACACGGAAAAAAAGGAGGTTAAATAAGATGGCATTGTTGGAAGTAAAAAATTTAACCATTTCCTTTGGCGGTCTGCGTGCCGTGGATGATTTTAAACTTACGATTAAAAAAGGCCAGCTCTATGGGCTGATTGGTCCCAACGGTGCGGGGAAGACCACGGTTTTTAACCTGCTGACGGGGGTTTATAAGCCGGATGAAGGGATTATCCGGCTGGAAGAAAAGGATATTACGGGCTTAAAGACCATAGAAATCAACAAGGCGGGAATTGCCCGTACGTTCCAGAATATCCGCCTGTTTAAAGAATTGTCCGTACTGGATAACGTAAAAGTGGGGCTGCACAACAATTATCCTTACCACACGCTGGAAGGGATTTTCCGCCTGCCGGGGTATTACCGGATGGAAAAGAAAATGAATGAAAAAGCCATGGAGCTTTTAAAAGTGTTTGATTTGGATAACGAAGCGGATTACCTGGCGGCAAACCTGCCTTACGGAAAGCAGCGGAAGCTGGAAATTGCCCGCGCACTGGCTACGGACCCGAAACTTCTGCTTTTGGATGAACCGGCGGCCGGCATGAACCCCAATGAAACGGGGGAACTGATGGACACCATCCGTTTCGTAAGGAAAGAATTTGATATGACGGTCCTGCTGATTGAGCATGACATGAAACTCGTTTCCGGTATCTGTGAGGAACTTACGGTGCTGAATTTCGGCCGCATCCTGACGCAAGGCAGGACGGCGGATGTATTAAACGACCCACAGGTAATCACGGCATATTTAGGCGAATAGGAGGAAACTGGAAATGGCTATGCTGGAAATCAGGGATTTGGAAGTATACTATGGGATGATTCAGGCAATTAAGGGTATTTCCTTTGATGTCAGCGAAGGCGAGGTCATTGCGCTGATCGGGGCAAACGGGGCCGGCAAGACCACCACGCTCCATACCATTACGGGGCTTCTGCCTGCCAAAGCAGGAAGCATTGTTTTTGAAGGGCAGGACATCACCAAAGTGCCGGGGTATAAGATCGTATCCATGGGGATGGCGCATGTACCGGAGGGCAGGAGGGTATTTGCCCAGCTTTCGGTATTGCAGAATCTGCGCATGGGTGCCTATACGAGAAAGGACAAAAAGGAAATCGAAGATACCTTAAAACTGGTTTATAAACGTTTCCCTCGTTTGGAGGAACGGCAGAACCAGATGGCGGGGACGCTGAGCGGCGGCGAACAGCAGATGCTCGCCATGGGACGCGCACTGATGTCCCATCCGAAAATCATATTAATGGATGAGCCGTCCATGGGGCTTTCACCGATTTTCGTAAACGAAATCTTTGATATTATAAAGGAAGTAAGCGAAAGCGGTACCACGGTACTTTTGGTGGAGCAGAATGCCAAAAAAGCGCTTTCCATCGCGGACAGGGCGTATGTACTGGAAACGGGTCATATTGTACTGGAAGGAAAAGCGGCTGATTTATTAAACGATGATTCCATTAAGAAGGCTTATCTTGGCGAGGCATAGCGCCTGCCGGAACACCAAATGCCATACAGTGCGGACAGTTCAGATAAAAAATCAGGGAGGATTAAGCGTATGGATCAGAGCAGTAAGGTAGTCATAACCATCGCAAGGCAGTACGGGAGCGGTGGACGTACCATAGGGGAAATGCTGGCGGAGGATTTAAAGGTTCATTATTATGATAAGGAACTGCTGAAACTCGCCTCGGAAGACAGCGGCATCAACGAGCGTCTGTTTGTGAACGCGGACGAAAAAGTAAAGGTTACCCATTTATTCAAAGTTATTAAAAATGTATACAACGGACAGTTAATTCCGCCGGAAAGCGAGGATTTTGTATCCGACGATAACCTGTTCAATTACCAGGCAAAAGTCATCAAAGAGTTGGCAGGGGAAGAATCCTGTGTCATCGTTGGGCGCTGTGCCGATTATGTGTTAAAAGATTATGAAAACGTCCTAAGCGTATTTATCCATGCCCCCAAGGATTACTGCATGGAGCAGGCGGCAAAGAAAGTAAGCATGTCTTCCCGCGATTTGGAACGTTATATCGCACGGACGGACAAACGCAGGGCAGAATACTATAAATACCACACCGGACGGGAATGGACGGATGCAAGAAACTATGATTTGTGCCTGGACAGCTCGAAACTGGGCTTTGAACGGTGTGTGGAAGAAATAAAGGCATATCTTAAGGTAAGGTTTAAGGATTGATTCTGGCGTATGATATAACCGGATGAATGTTGAATGAATGCAAAAATATATGCCCGTAAAGTACTTTGACGCTTTTGGTACTTGGGCTGGATATTTGGGTTATAATCCCGCACTATTGCCATAGCAGGGCAGTACTGCGGGATTATGTATGCGCAGATCCGTACAGCGGAAGTATGCCGCTGTATAGAGTGCATGGAGCCGGGGAAAATTTCCCCGGCTCGATTGTAATATACTATACCGCATAAATTACCGACACAGGCGGAAAATACCGAAGACTTTTCCAAGGATTTGGCAATCATCCACGATGATGGGCGCCATGGTATCGTTTTCCGGCTGGAGACGTATATGCCCGTCTTCTTTATAAAATCTCTTTACCGTTGCGGAATCGTCCACCAGTGCAACAATAATATCCCCGTTGGAAGCCGTATTGCAGCAGTTTACGAAAATCTGGTCACCGCTGTAAATCCCGGCATTAATCATGGAGTCTCCTTTTACCTTCAAGGCAAACGATTCCCCGGACGGTACGAATTCCGCCGGAATGGGGAAGTAACTTTCAATATTTTCCTCTGCAAGAATGGGCTGGCCCGCCGCAACCCGGCCGACTACGGGAAGGCTGACCATTTCCGTGCGGACCGTTTGGAAGCTCTCGTCACAGATTTCAATGGCGCGAGGCTTGGTAGGGTCGCGGCGGATATAGCCGTTCTTTTCTAACGTTTCCAAATGAGAGTGGACGGAAGACGTGGATTTTAAATGTACCGCTTCGCAAATCTCACGGACGGCAGGCGGATAGCCTTTGTCCAAAATACATACTTTAATATAATCTAAAATCTCTTTTTGCTTATTTGTAATCTTTCCATATCCCATATCCTGATTTTCCTTCCTGTTCCAACCGTTGTTTGTGTTCCGAATATTGTTTGCCGTGTCTGCAGTTTATCGAATATATTTTTGTATTTGTAGTTACAGTATAGCACAGGAGAAAAGAAAAGGCAAACATATATTCCAAAAATTTGTTCGATTTTTTTCCTGTTTTTGCTTGACAAGGGAATATATGTTCGATATAATCCAAATATAAAGAACAAATGTTCACAACGTTTGTTCGGAATAATAGTTTCCTGCCCGGAGACAAGTAAAAGAAAATTGGTTTCATTTGTTAAGTTGGTTTAACACCATTTTCCCGTTTAGGGGAACGGCAAAACCGGATGGTTTAGTAAAAATCGGATAGGGTAGTGGGAAGCAAAACGGAGGCAGAACAGTCATGAACAAAAGTGAAAGAAGAATATGGAATAACAGAATCCGGAGACAAAAACAGCTTAGTCGGAACAAAAGGCTGGCGTTTTTTACAGCCTGCCTTATTATTACCGTTTCCTTTACAGCCGGCGGGTTCCGTGCCAATGCCGAATCGGACGGAAAAGCTCCTATGTTTAAATATTATAAAAGCGTTCTGATTGACAGCGGCGATACGCTGTGGTCCATAGCGGCGGAAAATAAGACTTCCGGTATGGATACGGAAGATGTCGTGGAAGAAATCAAGAAAATGAACGGTTTGCGCAGCGACAGTATCACAGCGGGGAATTATCTGATTGTACCGTATTATTCCCACGGGTGAAGCCAAATGCCGCACGGAGTCGGCCGGCTGGGGTCAAAAGGGAATATCAGGGTTCCCGCAGCTTTACCGCATTTGCAGCTTTTCTCCGCCGTTCATCCTCTATGGCAGCGTAATGTTTTTTCGTGGTATTGACATCCTTATGTCCCAGCACATCGGCGACCAAATAAATATCCCCGGTTTCCCGGTAGAGCGAAGTACCGTAAGTACTCCTTAATTTGTGCGGGGTTATTTTCTTTAACGTGGTTACGTTGGACGCATATTTTTTCACAAGGTTTTCCACCGCGCGCACCGTAATGCGGCGGTTCTGTATGGAAAGAAAAAGGGCATGTTCATGACCGGACAGGGGAATGGTATGTCTGCGCTGTTCCATATAAGCGGACAACGCCTGTTCCACCTCCGTACCGAAATAAACAACCGTTTCATAACCGCCTTTCCGGCGGATTTTTATTCCGTTGTTCTTAAAATCCACGTCCCCGGTATCCAGTCCCACGCATTCGGACACACGGATTCCGGTTCCAAGGAGCAGCGTCAGCAGGGCTACATCGCGTACTTTTGTTTTTTCATGGTATTTCTGCTGGGATTTTGTCAGTTTTGCACCATCTTCTACCTGGTCGAGCAGAACCGCAACTTCATCCGCATCCAAACGGACGATTTCCTTTTGGTGCAGTTTTGGCATGGGAATCAGAACGGCAGGATTTTTCCCAATCAATTCCGCCTGGAAATAGTAATTGTAAAAACTCCGCAGGGAAGCAAGTTTCCGGGATTTTCCCCGTTCTTCGTTTGTGATTTCCCGGTCGTCTTTTTGGTACAGGCTGACATATTCCAAGTATTCTTCGATGTCTTCCCTCGTAATTTGCTCCAAAATGGACAGGGGGAAATCACGGATTTCCATTTTACCGCAATAACTGTTATTTTTATGCATAAATTCAAAAAACACCCTTAAATCATAAGCGTAGGCAAGCCTTGTACGGGCGGAAGTATTATTTTCGATTCCACGGAAAAATTGTTTGCAGAAAGGAGGAAGTTCCTCCAGCACATGCCGCATACGGACGGTGTTTAACTTATTTTGTTCCTCATGATAGTTTTTCCCTTTTTCCATATTGTTTTTCCATTCCTTTTTCTTTTTACGTTATTGATTCCCGCGGGCAATGAGGAAAATAGCCATGTTTACATGGATATTTGACGAATGCCGCGAGGGTCACATACCCCGCTGCTTTGCAGCGTTGCAAGTTTGATGCCCCGTTGCCTGCAGCGGGGGTGTCGACTTTTTTATGCCATCCATACCTGCTACAACGGAGGCCATCCGTTCAGGTTTCCGGTCTGTATGGCGGTAAACATCCGTTCTTTTACGCCGGGATTTTCATGGTTTAACTGTTTTAAGAGGTTTTTCGCATATTCCCTTTTTGTGTAGCCGTCCGCAGGGCAGGGACTTTTTACCACAGGTATCTGGTGTTTATTTACAAAACCGATGACATCCGCCTCATTCATGTACAGCAGGGGCCGGATTACGGTTATGCCTGTCCGGTCCAAAAATGTTACGGGAGAGAACGTGTGGAATCTGCCTTCAAAAATTAACGACATTAGCATGGTTTCCACCACATCATCCTTGTGGTGGGCATAGGCGACTTTATTACATCCGGCTTTTTTGATGGCATCGTTCAGCGCCCCTTTTCGCATCTTGGCGCACAGCGAACAGGGGTTGGATTCTTTCCTGTCTTCAAATATAATATGGGCAATGTCCGTGGGGACAATGGTATATTCCACGTCCAGCGACCCGCAAAGCGCTTTTATTTCGTCCAAATTCAGGTTTTGGAAGCCAAGGTCTACCGTTACCGCATGGATACGGAACGGTTTCGGGTAAAAACGCTTTAAGCCGTGCAGTGCATAAAGCAGCGTCAGACTGTCCTTACCGCCGGAAATACCGACGGCGATATGGTCATTTTCCTCAATCATATGGTAATCATCAACCGCTTTACGGACGTAACTTAGCACCTGTTGTAATTTCATGTTTAGCCGCTCCTTAAAAAATTCCCTTTACCGATACCGTACATTATACCATTTTTCCTTGTTTTGGGCAATGTTTGTATAAGAATGCCTGCCGTTATAGGGTAACAGTTCAGTCTGAAATGTTATGTTTAGACGGACGCACGGACGGGAAAATTTTGCGGGGCGGCGG
>CAJUMD010000025.1:11831-36863 GCA_910587275.1 uncultured Kineothrix sp. | reverse complement strand
GAAGCACGGAAAATCCGGGACAGGCAATCCCGCTGCCGCCGCCCTCCAAAAAACTTTCTCCCGTGCTGGGTAGAGTAAAAGGAATGCTATGATGCGGTATTATTATTTTTGATAACCAGAAAAAGGCGGGGACAAACCAGGCAGGGGGTTGTGCTCCTGGCTTTTGCGTCCGCACTCATCCCGAACATAAACTAACAACCTGAACCGTTACGAAATAACAATCGGGTAGGGGGAATCTTTTCCCCTACTCCGCGCGCCCCGTGCACCGTCTTGACGGTATACTTCTTAAATTTAAGGCGGCCCGAAAGCCGCCTTAACATAAACCCCTTATTCCTCTACGTCTGCAGCCACCGCCGCTTCCGCAAATTCGTCTTCTGCATCATCCATGGAGTCCTCCGTTTCGGAATCATCCATTTCCCCTAATTCATCCATATCGTCAAATTCATCCATATCATCGCCGTCATCCGGTTCCTCTCCGAAGTCAATTTCCTCATCCAAATAATCATCCTCGTCAAAGGAAATCGTTCCCATCAGGTTATTGTCCGTGTCCAGCATCGTACTGCGGTACCGCTTCATACCTGTTCCTGCAGGAATCAGCTTACCGATGATGACATTTTCCTTCAGCCCGATTAACGGGTCCACCTTGCCTTTGATTGCAGCTTCCGTCAGGACCTTCGTGGTTTCCTGGAAGGATGCCGCCGAAAGGAACGAATTTGTGGCTAGCGCCGCCTTCGTAATACCGAGCATTACCTGTTTCCCGTCCGCAGGCTCCTTGCCTTCCGCAATCAGCCTTTCGTTCATTTCCTCATATTCCAGGATATCCACCAGCGTTCCCGGCAGAAATTCCGCATCCCCGTTATTTTCGATGCGTACTTTCTTAAGCATTTGGCGCACGATAACCTCGATATGCTTATCGCTGATATCCACACCCTGTAAACGGTAAACCCTTTGTACCTCACGCAGCATATAATCCTGCACGGCACGGACGCCCTTGATTTTTAACAGGTCATGGGGATTGACGCTACCCTCTGTCAGCTCATCGCCGGCCTCCAGCACCGCCCCGTCCAGCACCTTAATCCTGGAACCGTAAGGAATCAGGTAAGTCTTGGACTCTCCGTTTTCCTCGTTCGTAATGACGATTTCACGTTTCTTCTTCGTATCCTTAATGGTGGCAATGCCGCCGAACTCCGCAATAATCGCAAGTCCCTTCGGCTTTCTCGCCTCAAAAAGCTCCTCGACACGGGGAAGACCCTGTGTAATATCGTCGCCGGCCACACCGCCCGTATGGAACGTACGCATGGTAAGCTGGGTACCCGGCTCGCCAATGGACTGCGCTGCGATGATTCCTACCGCTTCCCCTACCTGTACCGCTTCGCCCGTCGCCATGTTGGCGCCGTAGCACTTCGCACAGATACCGTTATGGGAACGGCAGCCCAGGATGGTACGGATTTTCACTTCCTCAATCGGTTCCCCTTTCTCATTGACACCCACGCTTAAAATCCTTGCCGCACGGCTGGGGGTAATCATATGGTTTCTCTTAACGATGAGATTGCCGTCCTTATCCTTTATATCCTCACAGGAATACCTTCCGTTAATCCTGTCCTTCAATCCTTCGATGGTTTCCTTGCCGTCCATGAACGCTTTTACTACCATACCTGGAATTTCGTCCTTGCCTTCGCAGCAGTCCACTTCACGGATGATTAGCTCCTGGGAAACGTCAACCATACGTCTGGTCAAGTACCCGGAATCGGCAGTACGCAGCGCGGTATCGGACAACCCTTTCCGCGCCCCGTGTGCAGACATGAAGTATTCCAAAACGTCCAGCCCTTCACGGAAATTGGACTTAATCGGAAGCTCGATGGTACGTCCCGTCGTATCCGCCATCAGTCCGCGCATTCCCGCCAACTGCTTAATCTGCTGGTTGGAACCACGGGCGCCGGAATCCGCCATCATGAAGATATTGTTGTATTTATCCAAACCGGACAGGAGGACATCCGTCAGTTCCTTATCCGTCTCGTTCCACGTTTCCACCACCGCACGGTACCGTTCTTCCTCGGTAATCAGACCGCGCCTGAAATTCTGGGAAATCCGGTCCACCGTAGCCTGCGCGGCATCCAGCATTTCCTGCTTCTTTGCCGGCACCGTCATATCGGAAATGGATACCGTCATCGCCGCCCTCGTGGAATACTTGTATCCCGTGGACTTAATCAGGTCAAGCACCTCCGCCGTCTTGGAAGCGCCATGGGTATTGATGACCCTCTCCAAAATTTGTTTCAACTGCTTCTTGCCCACATGGAAATCCACTTCCAATTTTAAGAAGTTTTCCGGATTGTTCCTGTCAATAAAGCCTAAATCCTGTGGCAGTATTTCATTAAACAGAAAACGTCCCAACGTGGATTCCACATTGCCGCTGACGGTTTCGCCGTTTTCGTCTTTCTTTTGAATGCGCACCGTAATTCTGGAATGGAGCGTACAGAATCCGTTCTCATAAGCAAGAATGGCCTCGTTTACATTCTTATAGAACTTGCCTTCCCCCTTCGCCCCCGGTCTTTCCTGCGTCAGATAATAAATCCCAAGAACCATATCCTGCGAAGGAACCGCCACAGGTCCGCCATCGGAAGGCTTTAACAGGTTATTGGGGGAAAGCAGCAGGAAGCGGCATTCCGCCTGTGCCTCCACCGAAAGCGGCAGATGGACCGCCATCTGGTCGCCGTCAAAGTCGGCATTAAATGCCGTACATACCAAAGGATGCAGCTTAATTGCCTTACCTTCCACCAATATCGGCTCAAACGCCTGGATTCCCAGCCTGTGCAGCGTAGGTGCACGGTTTAGCATCACCGGATGTTCTTTGATGACTTCCTCCAGCACATCCCATACCTGCGTATCAAGCCGTTCCACCAGCTTCTTCGCGTTCTTAATATTCTGTGAAATCCCCCGTGATACCAATTCCTTCATCACAAAGGGCTTAAACAATTCAATTGCCATTTCCTTCGGCAGGCCGCACTGGTATATTTTCAGTTCCGGTCCCACCACGATAACGGAACGCCCGGAATAATCCACACGTTTACCCAACAGGTTCTGGCGGAAACGTCCCGACTTACCCTTTAACATATCGGACAGGGATTTTAACGCACGATTTCCCGGTCCGGTTACGGGTCTGCCCCTCCTGCCGTTGTCAATCAGGGCATCCACCGCCTCCTGCAGCATCCTTTTCTCGTTGCGCACAATGATGTCGGGCGCGCCAAGTTCCAAAAGCCTCTTTAAACGGTTGTTCCGGTTAATAATTCTGCGATATAAATCGTTTAAATCGGAAGTCGCAAAACGTCCGCCGTCCAACTGCACCATCGGACGCAAATCCGGCGGAATAACCGGAATCGCATCCATAATCATCCACTCAGGCTTATTGCCGGATTCCCTGAAAGCCTCTACCACTTCCAGCCTTTTGATAATCCTTGCCCGTTTCTGTCCCGTGGACTCCTTTAACCCCGTTTTAAGCTCTACCGCTTCCGTCTCCAAATCAATGGCTTCCAGCAGCTCCTTAATGGCTTCCGCCCCCATGCCCACACGGAAACGACTGCCCCATGTCTCCCTGGCATCCTGGTATTCCTTTTCGGACAACACCTGCTTGTAGTCCAAGTCGGTTTCCCCCGCATCCAACACGATATAGGATGCAAAGTACAGCACCTTTTCCAATACTCTGGGAGACAAATCCAAAATCAGCCCCATGCGGCTTGGAATCCCCTTAAAATACCAAATATGGGATACCGGAGCCGCCAGTTCAATATGCCCCATACGCTCCCTGCGCACGCTGGACTTGGTTACTTCCACGCCGCAGCGGTCACAGACAACACCTTTGTACCTGATTTTCTTATATTTTCCGCAATGACATTCCCAATCCTTGCTGGGACCGAATATTTTTTCACAGAACAGACCTTCCCGCTCCGGCTTTAAGGTCCTGTAATTGATGGTCTCCGGTTTGGTCACTTCCCCCCTTGACCATTCCCTGATTTTATCGGGCGATGCTAAACCAATTTTAATTGCATCAAATGTCATCGGTTGATAGGTTTCCTGTTTCGTTTCTGGCATCTTCACACACATCCCTTTCTTTTCGGACTGTTACACCTTATTCGTCATACACTTCCGCAAATTCGGCTTCGTCATCCAGCTCCAGTTCCAATTCCTCATCTTCCAAATCCGCGCCGTCCGCATTGACCAATTCACCGCTGTCCTCGTCAAACTCCTGCTTCTGGTAGCCAAGGCTTCCCAGTGACTCGTTCTCGTAGTCATAGTTCTTGCGGTCGCCTTCCATCTCATACCGGTAATCCGTATCACCGTAATCGATGGTCTCCATGATTTCCACTTCCGTCTGGTCATCCCGCAGCACGCGCACGTCCAGTCCGAGGGACTGAAGTTCTTTTAACAGCACCTTGAAAGATTCTGGAATCCCCGGCTCAGGAATGTTGTCGCCCTTAATAATCGCCTCATAGGTCTTCACACGCCCTACCACATCATCGGATTTCACGGTCAGGATTTCCTGCAGCGTATAAGATGCGCCATACGCCTCCAGCGCCCAAACTTCCATTTCCCCGAACCGCTGTCCGCCGAACTGTGCTTTACCGCCCAGCGGCTGCTGCGTTACCAGCGAGTAAGGACCCGTGGAACGGGCATGAATCTTATCGTCCACCAAATGGTGCAGCTTCAGGTAATGCATGTGTCCGATGGTAACCGGGCTGTCGAAATACTCCCCGGTCCTGCCGTCCCGCAGCCTTACCTTTCCGTCCCTGGAAATGGGTACACCCTTCCAAACTTCCCTGTGGTCCCTGTGTTCGTATAAATAATCCATCACTTCGGGAAGAAGTTCCGCCTTGTGTTTCTTCTCAAACTCCTCCCACTCCAAATTTACATAATCGTTGGCAAGATCCAACGTATCCATAATATCTTCTTCGTTCGCCCCGTCAAATACCGGCGTCGCCACATTGAAGCCCAAAGCCCTTGCCGCAAGGGACAGATGGATTTCAAGCACCTGTCCGATGTTCATACGGGACGGCACACCAAGAGGATTTAACACGATATCCAACGGACGCCCGTTTGGCAGGTAGGGCATATCCTCTACCGGAAGCACACGGGAAACCACACCCTTGTTCCCATGGCGTCCTGCCATCTTATCGCCCACGGAAATCTTCCTTTTCTGCGCAATGTAAATGCGCACTGCCTGGTTGACCCCCGGCGAAAGCTCGTCGCCGTTATCCCTGGTAAACACTTTGGCATCCACCACAATGCCGTATTCCCCATGGGGTACTTTTAAGGAAGTATCCCGGACCTCTCTCGCCTTCTCGCCGAAAATGGCACGTAACAGCCTTTCTTCCGCCGTCAGCTCCGTTTCGCCCTTCGGGGTTACTTTTCCTACCAGAATATCACCGGCACGCACCTCCGCTCCGATACGGATAATCCCCCTGTCGTCCAAATCCTTCAGCGCATCATCGCCGACACCCGGAACATCCCTGGTAATTTCCTCCGGTCCCAATTTGGTATCCCGCGCCTCCGCCTCATATTCCTCGATATGAACGGAAGTATATACATCCTCCTGTACCAGCCTTTCGCTCAACAGAACGGCATCTTCATAATTGTAGCCTTCCCATGTCATAAACCCAATCAGCGGATTCTTACCCAGCGCCAGTTCACCGTCCGCCGTGGAAGGTCCGTCCGCAATGACTTCCCCTTTTTCCACATGTTCGCCCTTAAATACCACGGGCTTTTGGTTGTAGCAGTTGGACTGGTTACTGCGCGAAAATTTCGTCAGGCGGTATTCGTCCCTTTCCCCATCGTCATAAGTCATCTTAATAATCCTGGAAGAAACATAATCCACGGTCCCGGACTTCCGCGCCACTACGCATACGCCGGAGTCCACCGCCGCCTTCGGCTCCATACCGGTACCCACCACGGGAGCTTCCGTCGTTAAAAGCGGAACTGCCTGCCGCTGCATGTTGGAACCCATCAGCGCACGGTTCGCATCGTCGTTTTCCAGGAAAGGAATCAGCGCCGTAGCCACGGAGAATACCATCTTGGGCGATACGTCCATGTAATCAAACATCGCCTTGGGATATTCGGAGGTCTCCTCCTTATAACGCCCGGATACGGTATTCTTCACGAAATGCCCTTCCGCATCCAACGCCTCATTCGCCTGTGCTACATGGTAGTTGTCTTCCTCGTCCGCCGTCATGTAAACCACTTCTTCCGTTACACGGGGGTTCTGCGGGTCGGACTTATCTATTTTACGGTACGGCGCTTCCACAAAGCCGTATTCGTTAATTCTTGCATAGCTTGCCAAAGAGTTAATCAGACCGATGTTCGGACCTTCCGGCGTCTCAATAGGGCACATCCTCCCGTAATGGGAATAATGCACGTCACGAACCTCAAATCCCGCACGGTCCCTGGACAGACCGCCCGGTCCCAGCGCGGACAAACGTCTTTTGTGGGTCAGCTCTCCAAGCGGGTTGTTCTGGTCCATAAACTGCGACAACTGGGAAGAACCAAAAAATTCCTTTACCGCCGCCTGCACCGGTTTGATATTTATCAATACCTGCGGGGAAATTTCATCCAAATCATGGGTGGTCATTCTTTCGCGCACTACTCTTTCCATCCTGGACAGACCAATCCGGTACTGGTTCTGCAGCAATTCGCCTACGGAACGGATACGGCGGTTACCCAAATGGTCGATATCGTCATCGTTGCCGATGCCGTACTCCAAATGAATATTATAGTTAATGGAAGCAATAATGTCTTCCTTCGTAATATGCTTCGGAATCAGCTCATGCACGTTCCGCTGGATGGCATGTGCCAGCCCTTCGGGGTCTTCGCTGTATTCCTCCAAAATCTGTGCCAATACCGGATAATATACCTTTTCGGTAATGCCAAGCTCTTTCGGTGTACAATCCACGAAACTCGTAAGCTCTACCATCATATTGGAAAGAACCTTTACATTCTTTTCCTCCGTTTGGATATAAACGTAAGGCACTGCCGCATTTTGGATATCATCCGCCAGTTCCATCGTCACTTTCGTTCCTGCCGTTGCCAAAATCTCACCCGTCGTCACATCCACCACGTCTTCTGCAAGAATATGGTTGCGTATCCGGTTGCGGAACGCCAGCTTTTTATTGAATTTATATCTTCCGACTTTTGCCAAATCATATCTTCTGGGGTCAAAAAACATTGCGGTGATTAGACTTTCCGCACTTTCCACGCTGAGCGGCTCGCCCGGCCGGATTTTTTTGTATAACTCTAACAGACCCTCCTGGTAATTTTCAGAAGTGTCTTTTCCAAAACTCGCCTCTATCTTCGGCTCATCACCGAACAATTCCCTGATTTCATCGTTTGTACCTACACCTAAGGCCCTGAGCAGTACGGTAATGGGTACTTTCCTCGTCCTGTCCACACGCACGTAAAACACGTCATTGGAGTCCGTCTCATATTCCAGCCATGCGCCGCGGTTCGGGATAACCGTGGAGGAAAACAGCCTTTTACCGATTTTATCATGGCCGATGGCATAATAAATACCGGGGGAACGTACCAACTGGCTTACGATAACACGCTCGGCGCCATTAATCACGAAGGTTCCCGTTTCTGTCATTAACGGAAGATCCCCCATAAAGATTTCGTGTTCGCTGATTTCCTCTTTCTCCTTATTATAAAGGCGAACCTTAACCTTCAAGGGTGCCGCATAAGTTGCATCTCTTTCCTTACATTTCTCAATCGAATACTTCACGTCTTTCTCGCACAGCTCAAAGTCCACAAATTCCAAACTTAAATGTCCGCTGTAATCGGCGATCGGAGAAATATCGTCAAAGACTTCTTTCAAGCCTTCTTCGAGAAACCATCTGTAAGAGTCTTTCTGTACTTCAATCAGGTTTGGCATCTCCAAAACCTCTTTTTGTCGTGAATAACTCATACGTATGTTCTTGCTCGCGGCAATTGGACGTATTCTGTTTTTTTCCATTGACATTTCACCCCGTTCTTTTTGATTTTAAGCCTATTTTCGGTGATTTATAATTCCTGTTGGTACAAAAATTAAAGGTAAGCACACCTTACCACAATAGTGCATTGTCCATTCTACTACAAATTGGAAAGAGAGTCAAGCATTTTTTATAAGCCGCCCCAAAGTGTGTTTGAAAATTGCTTTCTAGCAGATGTACGCCCTGAATTTGGCACAAATATCACGCAAAGTGGTGATGCGGCACATCGCAGTGCAGATGACAGGAATGAATTTTCAAACACGTTCTGGCGGCACACTTCCTCTGCATGGGGCTGCGCAATCGAGTAGGGAAATCTTTCCCCTATTCCGCGCACCGGGCATCCGTCAGCTCTGCCGACATCCTTCCTTTGGGTGCCCGTGTGTATAAAAAAACAGCGCCTGCACATATGCAGACGCCATATCAAACCGGATTGCCCGATTACTTAACCGTAACCTTTGCCCCTTCTGCTTCCAGTTTCGTCTTGAGTTCTTCAGCCTCATCCTTGGAGATGCCCTCTTTTAATGTCTTGGGAGCCGAATCAACAAGGTCTTTTGCTTCTTTTAAGCCAAGGCCGGTAGCTTCACGTACCACTTTGATTACCTTAACCTTGTTCGGACCTACTTCGGTGAGTTCCACGTCGAATTCCGTCTTCTCCTCTGCCGCTGCCGCACCGCCGTCTGCTGCTGCCGCAACTACAACGCCTGCTGCTGCGGATACGCCGAATTCTTCCTCACATGCTTTTACCAAATCATTTAATTCCAATACGGATAACTCTTTGATTGCATCAATCAGTTCCTGAGCTGTTAATTTTGCCATTCTTGTTTACCTCCGCTTTTTTATTTTCCTATTTGTTTTCATTTTCCGGTTTCCCGGATTCTCTGATTTCCGTTTACGGTTCCTGTTTACTCTGCTGCGGGTGCCGCTTCTTCAGCGGGAGCCTCTGCCGCCGGTTCCGCTGCCGCTTCCACACTGGCTGCTGCTGCCGCTGCGCCGCCTTTTTCCGCCAACTGGTTCATAACGCGGGCGAAATTCGTAATCGGGGACTGCAGGCTTCCAAGCAGTTTGGAAATGAGCTCATCCCTGGAAGGAATCTTCGCAATGTCCGCAATGCCTGCCGCATCATATGCAACGCCTTCCACAATACCGCCCTTGACTTCCAATTTGGGAGCGTCTTTCGCAAATTTGCACAATACCCTTGCCGGTGCGGTAGCATCCGTCCCGGAGATGGCAACAGCGCTGGGACCTTCCAAATACTGGACAAGCGCTTCGCAGTCCGTTCCCTTGAACGCGAAATTCATCATGGTGTTCTTGTAAACCTTGTAAGTAATCCCGGCTTCCCGCAATTCCTTGCGGAGCCTGGTATCCTGCTCTACCGTAAGTCCACGGTAGTCCACAAGAACTACGGACTGGGCATCTTTGATGCTTGCCGAAATTTCTTCCACAATGGGCTGTTTCAATTCAATTTTTGCCACTTTCTTTACCTCCTTATAGATTGATCTGCCGAAAGGAGTTTCGTTCCATTATAAAAGAAAAACCTCTCCTCCTTGGAATACACACAAAGACGGAAAGGTTTTATATCATAATAAATAAACTCTTTTCCTCGGTAGGTGGATTCCAAATTCCTTTACGCCATGCGGAACCCTGTTTTCATCCGGTCATCCCTATGGCACCTACTGTCTTCGGCATTCTTTACTATACGGCATGGGACGGGGTTTGTCAAGTTTTTTCCCGGAAAAAATATCATTGGGTGTAACAGTTCAGGTTGAACTGTCATCATTGGGTAATATATCCTTCCCCGTCAATGTTCACATGCGGCGATATGGAACGCATATAAGAAAGCACCCGCTCCTTTTCCTCCCCGTAAAGCATGGAAGTGCTGCAGTTTTTCTGCAGCGCGGGAAGGAACTGCAGGCTCTCCAGTCCTTCCTCCGTCACCACCGCTTTCACCAGGCAGGTGTCCAGCTCCTTGGAATTAAACAGGAAGTTGCCGAGGCTGTATACCACCGGTACGCCGTTTACATACTGGATGGGCTGTAAACAGTGGGAATGGTCGCCGATAATAAGGTCCGCCCCCGCATCCGCAATTTTCGGTGCCTGATCCAACTGCGCCCAATCCGGCACGTCCGTATTTTCCGTTCCCCAATGGATGTAAACAATGACAAAATCGCTGTTTTCCTTCGCTTCCTTTACCTTTTCCAACAGATTATCCGGATTCCAGCAGCGGAATACACCCGCCGTGGTTTCGGTGGCCCCTTTGGTATCAGGATGATCCAACCGTTCTATTTGGGTGGCGGAAACCACGGCAATCTTGATGTCACCCGCTATGAAATAAACGGGGGCGGAGGCTTCCTCCAGGTTACGTCCTGCCCCCACAAAAGGAATATCCGTATTCTGCAGCGTATCCAAAGTATCCAAAAACGCTTCTTCCCCGTAATCATACGCATGATTATTGGCAAGGGATACGATATCCGCTCCCATTTCATGCAGGATTTCCGCAGATTCCGGTTTTGCGCGGAACGTAAATTGTTTTTCCGGCGTGGGCGTTCCCCGGTCGGAATAGGGAAACTCATTGTTCACCATAAAAATATCCGCATTCTGCATCTCCGCCATCAGGTCTTCGGAAATACTGTCATGGATTCCGCCTTCCCTTTGCAGCATTTTCGCCATAATGCTGTAACCGGGATCAAAAAGGATATCACCCGCGAAAACAAACGTCACTTTCCCGTCCTCCGCCGTTTCCTTTGCATAAATACGGTTTTCCCGCATATAATCGCTGTCCGCCAGGATATCCGCATATTTCCCCTGCGGCTCCGGTTCGGGCTCCTCCGGCACCGGTTGCTCCAAAAGGTCCTGTGTCTGCTGTGTCTGTTCCGGCTCCTGTGGAAGCACTTCCTGCAAAGTTCCTGAAGCCGCCGGCTTTTCCTGCACTTTTTCCCCTTCCGCCTGCCGTATCCCGCTATCTTCCCCTGCTTTCATTACATGGCATAAGAAAAAAACCGTCATTCCCATAAGAACCACGCCGATAAAAGTGGTACAGAAAACAGCCAATAACCTGCCCAGGCCGCTTTGCCTTTTACGGTTTTTGGCTTTTTTTAGTTTTTTCCGCTTTTTTCGTTTCTTCATGCTTCGCTCCTGACCCTGTTTTGGGAACCATAGACGGCTCCCCCCATCCGCCGTATAGCCTGTGCGCCGCTTTCACGGCATCCTTTTTATGGTTCCGTCCAAAAAACCACCTGCGGTCCGGGACCGGCAGGTGGCTTATATTTAGAATTTCGCTACACTTACTTTCACGCCCGGTCCCATGGTGGAAGACAGGGTAATGCTTCTTAAGAACTGACCCTTTAATGCCGACGGTCTTGCCTTTACGATTGCTTCCATCAGTGCATTGAAGTTCTGCTGCAACTGTTCTTCCGTAAAGGAAGCCTTTCCAATCGGCACGTGGATGATGTTTGCCTTATCCAGCCTGTACTCAATCTTACCTGCCTTGATATCCTTAACCGCTTTCGTTACGTCCATAGTTACGGTTCCGGCTTTCGGGTTCGGCATCAAACCTTTCGGTCCGAGCACCTTACCAAGACGTCCTACCACGCCCATCATATCCGGTGTCGCTACCACAACGTCAAAATCCAGCCATCCGTCATTCTGTATCCTGGGGATAAGTTCATCCCCGCCCGTGAAATCAGCTCCTGCCGCTTCCGCTTCCGCAATTTTATCGCCTTTTGCGAAAACCAATACCTTTACTTCTTTACCGGTACCGTTGGGCAATACAACGGCGCCGCGAATCTGCTGCTCTGCATGGCGTCCGTCGCAGCCTGTTCTGATGTGGACTTCGATGGTTTCGTCAAATTTTGCCACCGACGTTTTCTTTGCCAGCGAAATTGCTTCCGCAGGCTCATACTGTACGGAACGGTCTACCTGTTTTGCAGCCTCATTATATTTTTTTCCATGTTTCATTATGAATTCCTCCTATGGTTCAAACGGCATTGCGCCTCCCACTCTTTACTTGTTAATCTTCCACTGTGATTCCCATGCTTCTTGCCGTACCGGCAATCATGCTCATTGCCGCTTCCAAAGATGCAGCATTCAAATCAGGCATTTTCATTTCCGCGATTTCCTTTACTTTTTCCTTGGAAATCTTGGCAACTTTCGTCTTGTTCGGTACTGCGGAACCGGACTTAATATTACATGCCTTTTTCAAAAGCACCGGTGCCGGCGGAGTCTTTGTAACAAAACTGAAACTTCTGTCCGCATATACGGTAATTACAACCGGAATAATCAGGTCACCCTTATCCGCTGTCCTTGCATTGAACTGCTTCGTAAATTCAACGATGTTCACGCCATGCTGTCCAAGCGCGGGACCAACCGGCGGAGCCGGTGTCGCTTTGCCGGCAGGAATCTGTAACTTAATGTATCCTTCTACTTTCTTTGCCATTTTGGCTACCTCCTAAAATATTGTGGTATGGCGCATTCCCCCGGTGAAAATGGGTTCCTGCTCCCACTGTCCCGGAACGAACCGGAACTACTCAGTTACTGCTATATTTAAGCCGGAATACGGCATAAATACCTGCTTTGGTTTTTCGTTGTTTTTCTTTTATTCCATATTTATTCCATTTTCCTAACTTCCGCGAAACCGATTTCGACCGGTGTCTCCCTGCCGAACAGTTCCACGTTGATGGTCGCCGTCTGTTTGCCGTAATCCATCCTTTGGACGATGCCGACCGTATCTTTCCAAACGCCGGCCACAACCGCAACGGAATCCCCTTCCCCGAAATCCACGGAGACATTTTCCATCTTAATACCGAGGGGTTTCATCTCTGCTTCCGTAAGCGGCACCGGTTTGCTTCCCGGTCCCACGAATCCCGTCACGCCCCTTGTATTTCTGACCACATACCAAGTGTCGTCATTCATCACCATATTGATCAGGACATATCCCGGAAACATTTTTTTCTGGACATTTTTCCTGGCGCCGTTCTTCATTTCCACCACTTCCTGCATGGGGACGCGGACTTCCAGGATTTCTTCCTCCAAATGCCTGTTTTCGATGGTCTTCTCAATATTGGCCTTGACTTTATTTTCATATCCGGAATAGGTATGCACTACATACCAGTTTGCCTCTGCCATCTATTCGCCCCCACTCTATAATGTCGTCAGGAAATCAATGCCATACTGGAACAGAAAATCGAGTACGGCGATGATTGCGCCTGCCACCACGGAAATGCAGACAACCGCAACGGACTGCTTAAGCAGCGAATCCTTGTCCGGCCAAGCAATTTTCTTAAATTCCGTTTTTACACCCTGAAAAAAATTCGGCTTCGGCGTCTTATCTGTCTTTGCGGAATCTCCCATATTGTACTCCTTTCAAAAATACAGACTGCCTTTACTTCGTTTCTTTGTGTAACGTGTGGGTCCTGCAGAATTTGCAGTATTTCTTGATTTCCATCCGGTCGGGATGTGTCTTCTTATCTTTTGTGGTGTTGTAGTTACGCTGTTTGCATTCTGTACATGCCAATGTGATTCTCGTACGCATTTATTTTTCCTCCAATTTTTGAGCATAAAAAAAAGACCTGTGACTAAATCTTGTTTGATTACTATACCATAGGAACAGGGAGAAAGTCAACTGGTTTCCATGATTTTTTATGGAAAAGTGGTAACAGTTCAGGCTGAAATGTTATGTTGATGGGAGGACGCACGGGAGAAAGTTTTTTGGTGGGCGGCGGCAGCGGGATTGCCTGTCCCGGATTTTCGTGCACTTTTTCCGGCGGGTTTTTCTAAACAGAATGGGATAGGTTTCCACAGGCTGCGGGACGCCCTCAAGCGGCATCCTTGCCGCATCGGGCTAAATCGGGCATCCATTGCCCGATTTCCCTAATGTGTCCGCATTCTGTTAAGAAAAACTCCGCCGGAAACGAAGCACGAAAAATCCGAGACAGGCAATCCCGCTGCCGCCGCCCCGCAAAATTCTCCCACCCGTGCTGGGTAAAAATGGTGTAATGCGATATTCCTTTTTGATATCCAGCAAAAGCCAGGGGCGCACTCACCCCCCAAACATAACAGTTCAGGCTTCATGTTTTCATATTTTTGAAGATTGTACGCTGAAAAGAACGTTTTATTTAATAAATAAAAAAGACTAAGAAGGAGAAGATACCAAATATGCAAAACAAAAAAATTTATATCTTGTCCGTCCTGTTATGCCTCAGTCTTTGCGGATGCGGTGTTATCTTTGTTTCGGACAGCGAATATGAAAAATTGTCTTTAGAGGAAACATCCAGCTACTTTAATAATTACCAATCCGGTTTGGAAGGACAGGTATGTACGGCATCCGGGCAGGTATACCAAAGCGCAAACAAGGAAAATGCGGTTATCGCCTGGCTGAATGCCGCGGAAGATTCCACGCTGTATATTACCGGGAATATCCGTCCCCTGCGCGGAAACGTGCAGTTGGTCTATACCGCACAGGACGGCACGGCGACGCTCCTCTCCGAAAAAGACGGAACCCTTACCACGGAGGAAATTGCCGTAACGGCAGGGACGGGGACCATTCATTTTACTGGGAACGGGGAAAAAGGTGTCTGCGGTTTCCAGCTGGAAATCAGGGCAGGGGACGGCATATCCTTAAAAAATAAGCCGTAAAAACAAAAAAATTTGTGCTCCCCCCTACATTTTTCCTGTTTTCCTACCGATAAATATGATATAATGTAAGAAAACTATGTTGCACCCTAATACGAGGACGGACGGAAAGTGTGTTGCGCTTCCGTCTACCTGCACGGGAACAGATTCCCGCGAAAGTATGATTTCAAGGACGAAAGGAGGGGAGTGTCATGGCATATAACAGTATTTCGCTTAACACTGTATATAATTATTATATGACGTCTTATGCGCCAAAGAGTTCTTCCCGTTACGATACACATAAAAAGAGTGAACTCCGCAGCATATACAATTCCATTGTTAAGCTGAATAAGGAATCTCCTTTATACAAACTCGACAGCACCAAGGAATCCCGGAGCTTTGCCGTGGGAGTAAAAGAAGATGCCAGAGAACTCCGCAATGTAATCGCCTCTTTAGGAGGCTTGGACGAGGAAAAGATTTTAAACAAAAAGGCTTCCTACTCCAGTAACGAAGATATCGCATCGGTGGTTTTTACCGGGGAGCATCCTGAGAATGCCGAAGTTCCGTCTTATGAGATTGAAGTGCATTCCCTGGCTTCCAATCAGGTAAATACGGGTACTTTCCTTCCCAATACAAAAACCCAGTTAAAACCGGATACGTATTCTTTTGATGTGCATATCAACGATTTAAATTATGAGTTCCAGTACAATATTAAGGAAGGCGAGACCAACAAATCCATTCAGGACCGGCTTGCGAAATTAATCAGCAATGCGGAAATCGGATTAAACGCCGAAGTGATAGACGGCGGGAATGGCAGTTATGCGCTCCGCCTGCGTTCCGTGGCAGAAGGACTGAAGGACAATAAGTCTTCCGTGTTTTTGGTATCCGACGATTATACGAGCAAAAGGGAAGGTTCCGTTTCCTATTTCGGTTTGGATCAGTTGACCAATCCGGCTTCTAATGCGGAATTTACCTTGAACGGTGCGGAACTCACCTCACAGTCAAACAGCTTTTCCATCGATAACCTGTTTGATGTTACTTTAAAGGGCGTAAGCTCCTCCAAAGGCGATACGGCTACCATTGGGTTGAAAACGGATGTGGAATCCTTAAGTGAAAACATCAGCTCCCTGGTGAAAGGCTACAATTCCTTTATCGAGCACACTGCCCAGTACAAAGATGACTTCGCGGGCAGCCGCAGGCTTCTCGGTGAGATGCGTGGTATTACGGCACGTTACCACAACCAGTTTGACATCCTTGGATTAAACATCCAGGAAAACGGAACGATTGCCATTGATAAGAATGAGCTGCGCCATGCGGCATTTTCCGAATACGCGAAAGAGGACTTTTCCGCCATCCGCGGTTTTGCCAATACTTTAGTGCGTAAAATGGATCAGATTTCCCTGAATCCCATGGATTATGTCAACAAGACGCTCATTGCTTACAAAAATCCGGGCAAGAACTTTGCGACACCGTATATTACCAGTGCATTCAGCGGTATGTTATTTAACAGCTACTGCTAGAATATATTTGGAATTACAAAAAAGCATGTATGGGTTTGTACCATACATGCTTTCTTTATGCGCAGCCCCATGCAGCGGAAGTATGCCGCCAAGGCGGCGCATGGCGCACGCGGAGTAGGGAAAAGATTTCCCTGCTCGATTACACAGCCCCGTGCAGAGGAATACTTACAGTGGAATATTCCCGTGTTTTTTATAAGGATTTTCCACCGTCTTATTCTTAAGCGCCCGCAGCGCTTTCAGCAGTTTCTCCCTGGTCTCCTCCGGTTTAATCACCTCATTGACATATCCCCGTGAAGCCGCCACATATGGATTGAGGAAACGTTCCTCATACTCCTTCTTACACTGCTCCCGCATGGCTTTCGGATCGGATGCAGCCTTAATCTTTCGTTTAAAAGCGATGTTTACGGCGCCGTCCGCTCCCATGACCGCAATTTCCGCAATCGGCCATGCAAACACCATGTCCGCCCCCATTTCCTTGGAGTTCATGGCAATATAAGCGCCGCCGTAAGCCTTTCTCATGATAACGGATATCTTCGGAACCGTTGCCTCCGAATAGGCATAAAGCACTTTCGCCCCGTGGCGGATGATTCCGTTATGCTCCTGCGCCGTTCCCGGCAGAAAAGCGGGAACGTCCACAAGCGTAACAAGCGGTATGTTAAAGCAGTCACAGAACCTTATGAAACGCGCGATTTTATCCGAAGCATGGTAGTCCAGGGAACCGCCCATTGCCGCCGGCTGGTTCGCCACAAAACCGACCACCTTCCCTGCCATCCGTCCCCAGCCAATCACGGCATTGGGGGCAAATTCTTTCTGTACTTCAAAAAAACTTTCCTCATCCGCAATACAGTCGATAACCGCCTTTACGTCATAGGCATGACGGGAATTGTCCGGGACAATGTCCCGCAGCCTGATGCACCGGTCCCCCTGCGGCTGCATAATCTTATTGATATTTCCCACTTTTCCTATCATCTTATTAACACCGTACAGGAAAGAGGGCTTCTCACTGTATTTCACCACCGGCGGCTTCTCCGTATTGTTTGCCGGAAGGTAGGAAAGCAGCTTCCGCACGCCCATCAGGCATTCCCCCTCCGAATCGTAGGTAAAGTGGGATACCCCGCTCTTTCTGGCATGGACATCCGCGCCGCCCAGCTCCTCTACCGTCACTTCCTCATTGATAACGGTCTTCACCACGTTTGGTCCCGTGATGAACATCTTGGAAATGTCCCTCACCATGAAGATAAAATCACAGATGGCAGGCGCATAACAGGCTCCGCCGGAACAGGGACCCAAAATCACCGCAATCTGCGGAATGACACCGGATGCTTTCGTATGCCGCAAAAACATTCCGCTGTAACCGCTCAGGGAAGATATCCCCTCCTCAATCCTCGCCCCGCCGCTGTCGTTGATACAAATCAAAGGCGCCTTCATTTCCATCGCCATATCCTGGATACGGCATATCTTAAAGGAATGGTACTCCCCCAAAGTTCCGCCGATTACGGTAAAATCCTCGCTCGCCACAAACACCAGCCTGCCGTCGATTTCCCCATACCCCGTCACGACACCATCGCCGGGTACGCGCCGTTTGTCCAAATCAAAATCATCGATTCTGGATTCCATAAACCCGTCCACTTCCACAAACGTATCTTTATCCAAAAGCATCTGTACCCGCTCCCGCGCCGTCAGCTTACCGATGGCGTGCTGTTTCTCAATTTTCGCTGCCCCGCCTCCGAGTTTCGCCTTTTCCCGGCGTACCTCCAGTTCCTTAATTGCATCCTCCCAATTCACGTTTCCCATTTCCCAATGCTCCTTTCGGCACAATGTTTTGACACTTTAATGTTTTGATTTTTTAATAGTTTGAGTTTCAAATTATTTAGCAATATTATAACACGCTTTTCATATTTTTCAAGTACCATTTCTTTTTCTTCCTTTTGATCGTAACCGTTCAGCCTGAAATGTTATATTCGCAGGTGAAGGAGGACTCGGAAGCCGGGAGCGGAATCCCCTGTCCGGTTTATCCCTGCCGGCACGTGCGCCCGCATCCAAAAAACGGGATGTCCCTAAGACATCCCGCTCCAAACATTTGTCAAATTCATTTCTACACTTCATCCATATCCATCCGTCAGCATTCCGCTTCCGCCATTTCCAATGCCGCGGCGACCACTTTGTCCATATCGTAATATTTATATTGCCCCAGTCTGCCGCCAAAAAGGACATTTCCTTCCTTTTGCGCCAGTTTCCGATATTCGTCAAACAACTTATTGTTACATGCATCATTGACCGGATAATACGGTTCATCCCCCTTTTGCCATTTTGCGGGATATTCCCTCGTGATAACCGTCCCCTTTCCGGTTCCGAATTCAAAATGTTTATGCTCAATGATTCTGGTATAAGGCACTTTCCGTTCCGTATAGTTTACCACCGCATTGCCCTGGAAATTGTCGCAATCTGGCATCACTTCTTCCTCAAACCGCAGGGAACGGTACTCTAACGCTCCCAACCGGTAATCGAAATACTCATCGATCATGCCCGTATACAGGGTTTTCCCGAAAGACATGCTGCCGTCTGCCCTGCAGGCGCCCAAAAACTCCTTATACTCCGTTCCCGTCCGTACCGGTATCCCTTCCAGCAGTTTCCTCACAACCGCAGTATACCCGCCCACAGGAATTCCCTGATACAAATCGTTAAAATAATTGTTATCATAGGTAAACCGCAGCGGTACCCGCTTAATGATAAACGCCGGAAGTTCCGTGCAGGAACGCCCCCACTGTTTCTCCGTGTAACCCTTAATGAGTTTTTCGTAAACATCCCTGCCTGCCAGGGACAGTGCCTGTTCTTCCAAATTCTTCGGCTCCGTAATGGCAAGTTCCTTTCTTTGGCTTTCCACCATGGCTTCTGCCTCCGCGGGAGTCTTAACCCCCCACATCCGGCTGAACGTATTCATGTTAAACGGCAGGTTATAAAGCTCGTCCCCATATACCGCCACGGGCGAATTGATAAACCGGTTAAATACGGCATACCGGTTCATATACTCCCATACTCTTTCATCGGAAGTATGAAAAATATGCGCCCCGTATTTATGTACCTGAATTCCAAGCATTTCTTCCGTATAAAGATTACCGGCGATATGTTCCCGTTTTTCAATGACAAGGCATTTCTTTCCCCTTTTCTTCATCTCATTGGCAAAAACAGCCCCAAAAAGCCCGGCTCCCACTATCAGGTAATCATAATGCATGACTGTCCTTCCCTTCCGTCTATTCCTTCAACTGGTATTTCTCCAACTGCACGTAATCATCCATCAGTTCAAGGATTTTCTTGCGTCCGCTTTTATTTAATTTCACGTAGTACTGCATCACACGGTTTTCCAGGATTTTCTCACCGAGGCTGGCACCTCTTTCCAAAGAACTGAAATCAACCGGATTTAAGTTCAGTTTGTCGCACATCTTGATAACCGTCCCGTATGCCATACCCTCAATTCCCCTGTCCAGCGCCGTAACCAATGTGCTGTATGGTATCTGCATCTCAATCGCAAACTGTCTCACACTCTTGTACTGCGTCAAAATTTCCTTCTTCAATATCTCTGCCTTTGTCATATCTGGCTTCCTCCTGTCACTTTTGTTTGTGTTCACTTATGCTAAAATAGTACGATACAGACATAACGATATACTCCAACAGCAACATTATAGCACATAGACGTTATTCCGTCACTCATTTTTGCAAATATATACAAAATTTAAATAAATTTTATTATTTCCTAATAATTTTATCTTTTTTTAACTTCTTCACAACTTTGCATTGTATTGTTATATGCCCGAAAATGCATGTCGACCAGCATTACCCGGAAATCCCCAGGCCCTCACAGACTTTATCCGCCATCAGCGCTGCTCCCGCTGCATTCGGGTGGGTGCCGTCGCTGGTATATTCCCTGGAATTATCATAAGTAATACCGCATCCGTACACATCAATGATACCGACACCCTTGGCATGTGCCACCGCCTTGATACAGTCGTTATAATTTTTTGCCGTCAGTCCCAGTTCATTTTGAAACGGAGCACAGTTTCCTTCCGCATCCCACCGCGATACCTCAATCATCGTGCAGCAGTAAATCTCCGCATCGGGATACCAGGTATGCATCTTATCCAACATCAGACCGTAAGCCTCGCTGAAATTCTGGATATAACCTTCCTGCACCTCCGATACACCGTCATAAGCCCCCAATGGGATATTGCTTATACAGTCATTGGTTCCCATCAGGATAACAATGACATCCGGCCAGTTCCCATCTTCGCTTGCCAAATCCGCAACCCTTTGGTTCCCGCAGGCATACGCCCCGTCATGGTTGTCCAGCGACTGCCCGCTTACCATACTGCCCGAATACGACGCATTCCTGCAAAGCTCCATTCCGGACCGTTCCACGACCTGCATCCACCATGTCTCTCCCACATCGGAAATCTCCCCGTATTCGGGATAAAAAATACTGTAATTTCCGGGAATATATCCCGAAAACGTGGAAATGCTGTCCCCGCAGAACGACACTTTCTTCCCTTCCCACGGGGAAATTCCTCCTTCTGCACCCTGCACGGACTGGGGTTTCGCTCCGTTCCCCGTTCCATCCGTTGTTCCGGCTTCCTTTTCCATTCCGCTGTCCATTCCGTTTCCCGTCCCGGAAGCAGTTTGGGTACCGCTTTCCGTCCCGGATACCGCTTCCCCGGTTCCGGTTCTTGTTCCGTCTTCTCCCTTTTCTGTTTGGGACGTGGTCGAGGCTTCACCTTCCATCCGGTCCGCTGCTGCGTCTTCGGACTCCGCCTTTATTCCATCTTTTATTCCGGCTTCTATTCCGGTATCTTCCGTTATACTGCCTTCCGTACGGCTGCCGCAGCCCACAATCCCGGCTGCCATGGCAAGCGCCAGCACACCGGCAAGCACCTTTCTTCCGATTTTTCCGTCCATTCCGTTTCCGACCCTTTTCCCTTCCTTATTTCCTGAACATGGACTGCCTTGCGCCATGCATGGTTCCGCTGTTCTTTAATACGTCATTGACGGCATCCATCCGCAGCCCCGCGTCTATGAAATCGCAGTTTTTGCAGAACGGGTAATTCTGCCTTCCCGTCCGGATGGCATTCCTGAGAATCTGGTACTTCCTGCTGTTCCATCCTTCTTTTAAAGACACCTCATGCAAGTCCGCCAAATCCGTCACTTCAAAATTATCGCAGCAGCAAATGCCAAGTTTTCCGTTTGGCATAATCCACATATCCGTATAGGGCATCAGACACGTTTCTTTAATCACCTTATCCGTCGCCGGCTTATTGGGCGCACTCCCCGCCCGGTTCGTCAGGACTTCTTTTAAATAACGCATTTGGATTAAAACATCCACATTCTGGAATTCGCCGGGATGTGCCTTTACATAATCATGGACCGTCTGGACGCTGTCATGCAGCTTCATTTCCAAACTATAATTATTAATCACCAACTGGTTCACATACGGCGCCACTTCCTTCAGCTTGTCAACCGTCAACAGCAGTCCGTTGGTGGACATAAAAATAAAGGCTTCCGGCAGCTTCTCCCGCGCATACTTATGGAATTCCATAATACGGGTATCCAGCAACGGTTCATTATTCCCGTACATCGTCAGATGCCCCTTATATCCCCAATCCGCCAACTGGTCGATAATATTATAAAATAATTCTTCCTCCATCCGCATGTAAGGACGTTTCTCCGCATTCTTATTTGCCGTACAGAACTCACAGGTACTGTTACACCGGTTAATGGTTTCCAAATTCACCACCAGCGGATGCGGCACCTCCTTACGGGACATAAAATACTCGATATAATTCTTCTGCAGCTTTCTGCGCGACACAAACTGCAGCTTTAGATAACTTTCACTTGCCAGCCCCGGCAAATATTTCCTGGCATTCCACCCCAAACTCCCTAAAAAATTGTGTATTCTAACCGGCATATCTCCCTGTCTCCTTTATTATCATTCCGTTTTTTTATCAGTCCCCAAAATCCATACCAGCCAATTCTCCGGTATCCTTCGCAGCCCATCCCATATTCTCTGCCAATCTTCCCACATTTATCCCCTATACACACCATTCCACATTTCCCACAATGTATAAATCATAACACGTTCCAAATACACGGTCAAGCACCCCGTCCTGCGCCCTGCCGGTTGCATGACTGCCCTGCAAGCCGTGGCTTGTGGGGCTGATGCCCCTACAAATCCGTCCGCCCCCAAACCTCCACATACCTTCCGCCCGCAAACGGTCCCATCCGCTCCATCCTTCCGTAATTTTCCGGCAGAATCTTCCCCCAATCCAGACAATGGCTTCCCCCCATTTCCGGAACGGTATCCACAATGAAATACCGTACCCCGTTTTGCTCTGCCGCCTTACGGTAAGGCGCTTTCCAGGTATCTTCCGTCCCGCCATGCATAAAATTTAACGTCACCAGGTAATCCACCTGTGTTTCCTCCAGCTCGTCAAAACTCCCCGTTGCGAAAGCAATGTCTCCGCCGCCCAGTTCCCGCGCCGCCTTTACCACTTCTTCATGCAAATCCAGCCCGATTCTCCGTTCCGCTTTTACGTGCCGCAGCACGCCCCCAAGCCCGCAGCCGATATCCACCACTGTTTTCCCGCCATGGGCATTAATATATGCCACACATGCCTGCGCGTATTCCTTCCATTCATACGGACTAAGGTGCCAGGTGTCAAAATGGTATTTTTTCACCAGTTTCCCGTATTCCACCCGCCGGACGAAACCCAGTGCAACATTTTTGGGTCCCACCGCTTTTAACTTATGTACCACTTTCATTCCTTTTTCTCCTATGTCATATCATCACAACCAAGAACGCCAAAACCTGCCGTGCCCCACAGAGCGTGTTTGATAACGCTCTACGGCAATAACGTCTTTCCGCACATGGAAAACATATTCTCCCCCTGCATATAATAAGGAAGGAAGCGGGCAAACAGACTGTAACCGAATGCCAGCATGACATAAGCCATTATTCCCAGGCAGAATAGCTTCCCACACAGCGCACCTGCCTTTTCCCCCGTTCCGCCTGCCAGCCGTCCGCCCGCAAAACAAAACAGCCCGCATATTTTTTCCACGCCAAGCGCCACCAAATACATAAACGGCACCAGCACCGGAAGGATATACCTCCCCTGGGGCTGGTATTCCCACGTATAAGAATAGTAAATGCTTAATCCAATGGTAATGGCGCCAAACAATGCCATGGAAACAGAAAAAACCACCCTGTTTTTCCATGCCCCGTCCCGCTCCTTCTTTCCCGTCCAAAGCCGCTGCACCGGAAGAAGCGCAGCCGCACAGGAAACAATCCAAAATCTTTTATAATACAGATAAATCAGCCCATGGGTCGGAATAATCATCGGACCGAACATTGCGATAAAGCTGTCACGCAAAAGCGTCAGATATCCCGTCTTAAAAAGCATGTCACCCAACGGTGTACCAGAATTTTGGTACGTAAACCTGGTTAACGGGTTAAAATCCGCCGTAGCCGTCCGGATGGCACACTCCCGCCTGGCATCCATGGCGATAATATCCCCGTTATAAAGTATTCCGTTGCGGACAAACCACCATCCGATTCCCAATAGCACCATAACGGAAACCAACATCCCCTTATGCAGCAGTGGCCTCCATTCCACCCGTATCCCGCCCTTTCCGGCATGTACATGGTACAGGGCAAACACAAGGATTGCCGCTACGATGATTCCGTAAGCATTATAATAGGACATGGCACAAAGGATGATTCCTGCCGCAAGCAGTATGCATTCCTTTTTCCCATAGCCTGTCCTCTGCGCCCGGAGCAGCACATAAAAAACCATCGCCACCGCCAGCAGCGCCATGGAATCCGTATTGACATAAGAATGAAGGAAAATATTCTGGGGCAGGAACACCACCATCAGCGTAAACGCCCATTGTACATAAGGGTCCTTCCATGCCTCCTTCGCCGTCCGACGCACAAAATATGCCATCAGCACGCCAAACACCGCATTTACCATCCGCGCCGCAAAAAGCAGTACATAAGCATCGGAGGTAAACAGCCGCAGAAAACGCAGCAAAAAACCCTGTATGATATAAGTCAGCATGGGCTGGAACGCATAAGAAGCCCCATACCCGTCCAAAATCACCTCCGGGTCCGCCCCGTGGGGCAGGCTGCCATGCCGGCAGATATAGCTTACCACCTTAAAACGGTTGATTTCATCCGGCGGATCCCCATAAGTCTGTATCATGGCAAAACAGGCAATCGCCGCAAACACCAAAAGATAAAAAACAACCTCCGCCACCGTCTCCTTTTTCTTCCTTTGTTCCAGCCCAGCCATATTCCCGCTCCTTTCACGCCCGGCTGCCGGTCCGCTTCCCGGCACATATTGCAAACACGCTCCTTAATCTTCTTCCAGTCCATACAGATAAACCATGTAAGGGGATTCCCCCGTCCCGTATGCCTTGATGAAACGCAGCCCCGCTTCCTCCGCATTGGTCAGTTCAAAACGGGAAAAAAGGTACCTGCCCCCCAGTTCCCCGAATGCCTGCACATCCATGTAAATATCCCTGTCCGCCGGAACAAAACTTTTAAAGCCGCTTACTACCGAAGCCTCCGTCCCGGAATACAGGTATGCCCGCGCTCCCCAGTCGTCATAGTAAATCCGGCTGGCTTCCACACGCTCCAGGGCCGGGGCAATAATCCGCCGGAAATCCTCCTTGTACTGCTGGGGATAAAAACCGAGATAACCGTCCAGCGTGGCAATCCCGTTATATTCCAGCACCGCCGGGTGCAGCCCGTAAGCCGCCGACCACTCTCCGTTATACCCGATATCCTCCTTGAGCTGCCCGAACAACGCCCCGGAATAAAATTCCCCATAGCTCATCTCATCGGAAACTTT
>CAJUMD010000025.1:0-11821 GCA_910587275.1 uncultured Kineothrix sp. | reverse complement strand
GTGTGCTCTTCCGATCTACTTTCCCTTTCAACAGTTCTAACGCCTTATTCTTACAGGTTGCAAGCAAATCGTTGTACCGGACAGGCGTAAGCAGCACCACCGCCACCGCAAGCAGCGCCATCCCGTTTGCCGCCGGTTTTAAGAAGGAAAACGCAAACCTAAATCCGCCTTTTTCCGCTCCCCTGCCCGCTGCCGCATACATCCGCTGCAGTACGAGGAAAAAAGACGCATACCAAAGAAACGGACTGAAAAACACCGTACGGTTAAACTGGAATCCTTTCAAAAAAGGAAAGACCGTTTCCACCAGCCCGCGGAACGCGCCCCACTGGTAAATTCCGTATACCGCACTGTTAAATACAAGCACAAGCATCAGCAGGTTATACACATCATGGAACATTTGTTTCCATTCCTGTTTCGCTATGTATCGGTTATTCCGGTACAGAAAATAGAACATGCAGACCCACCAGATAAAACGGTCATGCACGCTTTCCGCATGAAACATTCCATGCATCCATACATCCACGCTTTGTGCGGCGATTTCCCACGCCGTCAAATCCGTCTCCACCATGGTCGCCCGTATCGTCTCCACACCCCCGAACAGCATCACGCCAAACAGCCGGTATTCAAATACCATATATCCTGCCGCCAGCACAAAAAGCGCCCCCGCCAGCGCCCACGGCAGCTTCTTATCCCGCGCCCAAAGCCAAAGCACCGCTACCGCCAGGTACGCCAAAATGAAGAAACCAAAATAGGAAAAATAAGACAGGAACGGATAAGCAAACAGCGCGGCATACAGTTTCACGGAAGGCTGCCTGTAAATCCTTCGCAGCAGGAAAAGCGCCAACGGTACCGATGCAAAAGGAATCCCGAACGCCGGAAACATATTTAAAAGCCCATAGGCAAACCCCATCAGCGCCACAATCGGACGGTATTCCCCGAACGACTCCCCATACCAATCCTTTGCCAACAGCCAGACGCCCCAAATGGCAATCCCCACTTTCAGCAGATAGCCCGCCACATATGCCGTAAAAGAGGGAAAAATCATATATAAGACCGTATACAGCGACAGTTCCGAGGGCAGGTTATCCCTTGTCACCCCTCCCAAAAAAGGCATATCCACCCCATGGGCAAAAAAGGTTCCCGTATTTTTCAGCATTTGGAGCTGCGCCACAAACAAATCCAAATTATCATGGACTGCAATATAAGACGATTCCCCGAAGAAAAGAAATACCCCCGCCGCGCCAGTAAAGAAAAGCGCGATTACCACCACATACCAGTAACCGATGATTTTCTTTTTTCCCATTACTTTACTCCCGTCACCTTGACACTCCGCCCGCCGGATTCCGCACCCTTTTTCCTGCCGGCCGCCACCGCGTCATACAAAAGGACCGTCAGTGCACAGTAAAAGAGCCCCATGCTGTATATCATGTAACGGGGCTGGGTGAAAATCGTAATCCCCACCACGCCGCAGTTAAAGGCAAGACCGATTCCCACAATCTCCGCCAAAGACGCCGTTTCATCCGGGCGGTTCCAACATCCTTTCCTGCGCACTGCCCAAACATACAGGACCAGATACAGCAGGTACATGATTACCGCATATACGTTCAGCACCGGATGCACCCTCGCAATGGAATTGACGAACCCTTTCCATGTATTCCATGCCACAATGCAAAACAGCCTGCCCTTACTCTGACCAAGCAGCGTCTTCATCATGCTTCCGCAGTATGCGTCATACAACAGGGTATCGTCCACCGGGCTGACGCTTTGGTTCTCCCGGATATACCCCTGGACCACCGGATTGATGATACCGTAGCCGATATCGTCATAACAGTCCGCATAATGGGACGTCAGCCCCACCCAGTCCTTTGGTGCATCCGACATATTGTAACCGGCTTCTTTGGAACGCGTGTAAATTTCCGTATACAGCCGTTTCAGCGTATCGTCCCGGAACAGCTCCGCGTCTTTATCCTGCGCCGTATACACCAGCGTGCAAAGCACCCCCATGGAGTTTCCCGAATGCTCCATCCACACACCGCGCACGCGGTAATTATAAAAGCAATCCGCCGCTTTCACCCCTGCCAGTAAAACTCCGGTTAAAACAAGCAGCACGGCGAGCTTCCGCAGTTCCCTCTTTTTGACCAGATAATACAGGATAAAAACCGCCGCCATCAGACAAAGCGTCAACAGCATCTGTTTCCGCAGGCTGGCAAGCAGCGCCGCATAAAAAAACACCCCAAACAGGTTCTTTTTCCTCTTATCCAAAATATACCGGTAGAGCTGCACAATAAACAGCACATACAGGGAAAAGCCCACGCCCTCCGTCATAATGCAGACCGTATAGGAAGACCCCCTGTTTGCCACGAACCGGTTTAAAAGCGCCACTGCAAACTGAAACCCTGCCGCCGTACATCCCAGCGCAAAGCTGCCTTTCTTCTCCTTCACCGTCACCGCCAGTTTCCATGCCGCATATGCAGCAAGAAACGCCTGGAAAAGAATCACCGGCATCAGATACCTTTCTTCCCCGAACCAGTTACGGAACACCCATAAAAATGTAGGATACAGCGGTTCCCTCGTAATATCCATCGTGGCATAACTGGTGGAATCCTTGGACCAGTACGGACCGTCAAACAACGGAAATGCCAGGTAAAAAACCAAACAGACCACAAACAGCCCGATTTCCTTCCACCCATCCTTTTCATATAACCATCGCTTTCCTTTTTCCACTGACACCATCCTGCTGCCTGTCCTCCCATGCCTTCCTTTTCTTCTCCCCGGGGCTTATTTGGAAAATGCTCCGGCTCCCCTATCAAAACGCTTTCCCGTCTTGCGCTGTTCCGGCGGTCCGTTTAATCATATTGAGCTGGATTTCAAAATCCCTCCGGTTTTTAATCGCCATATTGGACAGAATCAGTCCCGCAAAAAAAGACTGCACCGCCGCCAGCATGACGAAACAGCAGACAAACAGCGTCGGGAATTTCTCCACCAAACCCGTATGGATGAAATCCACCAGCACGGGAATAAAAAACACAAGGGAAACCAACGCCAAAAAAAGCGCCAACAGCGTGAAGAACCCAAGCGGCTTGTAATCTTTATACAGCCGCCCGATGGTGCCGAGCACTTTGATGCCGTCGGCATACGTATTCAGTTTCGACTCGCTTCCCTCCGGCCTGTCCCGGTAATCCACAATGACATTTTCAATCTGCATATTATTGGACACTGCATGGATTGTCATCTCCGTCTCGATTTCAAACCCTTTGGACAGCACCGGGAACGTCTTCACGAATCCGAAGCTGAACGCCCGGTATCCCGTCATAATATCCTTAATGTCGCACTTAAACAAATGATTGATGCTGCCCCTGACCAGACTGTTTCCCATATTATGGAACGGACGCTTGTTTTCCATAAAATAGGTGGAGGACAACCGGTCGCCCACCACCATGTCCGCATTATGGTGCAGCACCTTGTCCACCATCTCCGGTGCATATTCCATGGGATATGTATCATCCCCGTCCACCATTACATAGCATTCCGCATCGATTTCCCGGAACATTCTGCGGATCACATTCCCCTTCCCCTGCATATATTCATAACGGACTACTGCTCCCGCCTGCTTGGCAAGCTCCACGGTCCTGTCACTGGAATTATTGTCATACACATACACAACTGCTTCCGGCAGCGCCTTTTTGGCATCCGTAACCACTTTACCAATGGTTTTCTCCTCGTTGTAGCATGGTATCAAAACCGCAATCTTATCCATCTTTCTTTCTCCTACTGTATATCATTACCTTATTTTAACAGAATATCCCCGCCCCGTCCACAAAAACCGCATTTTCCCCTTCCTTTAAAATCCCTGATAGATAAACTCCGCGGCACTGTATTCCGGTCCGTAATAGCCTAACAGGATGGTGTAAAACAAAAGCGCATACCATATGGCAAACCGCACCGGCAGTTTCTTTTTTTCAATCCGTTCCCGTACGTCCTCTTTCTGCTGCAAAAGGGATACCACAAACAGCAGAAGCAGGGATACCACACCAATCGTCCATTCGATAAGATCCATTCCCAATACGGAAAATGTGCCGTCCAAAAGCCCTTCCGTACGCCACAGGACTATGGATTCCTTCAGTATGCACAGGGCTGCAGATACGGAATCCGCGCGGAAAAAGACGAAGCCGATATTGACGAGAAAAAAGGTCCGCAGAATGCGGAATGCATCCACCCATCTGCTTTTCGGGTTAATATTGCATTTTTCCATGCATCTGTCAAAAAAGGGGGTGAGCAGTTCCCCGCTTACGATATAGAACCAGTGGAGCAGACCGGATCCAATGACAAATTTCCAGTCGCCGCCATGCCAGATGCCTACCGTAAACCATAGGACGAACATGGCAAGGAAGGTGTTATACTGTTTTCCGCGCTTTTTGCCGAAGCGGTCCTTCAGTTTCTTTCCAAGCCCCGTAAACGCCTGTGTGCGCAGCAGCGGGTAAAAGACGTACTCCTTCATCCATACGCCCAGCGATATGTGCCACCTGCGCCAGTATTCGGAAATATTTTTGGAAAAAAACGGCGTCTCAAAATTTTCCGGCAGCTTAATGCCGAACGCCTGGGACATTCCAAGGGCGATATCCATACCGCCCGAAAAGTTCGTATAAAGCTGGAACGCATAACAGACCGTGGCAATCCATAACGGCAGTCCGCGGTATGCCCCGTAATTGTCATACACCGTATTAACCACCACATTCATCCGCTCCGATATGACCAGGGTCTTAAAAAAGCCCCAAACCATACGCTGCAGCCCGAATGTCACCTGTCTGTAACAAAAAAGGTGGGGAGCAAAAAACTGCTCCCCATCCTCTCTGTAACGCAGGATGGGGCCCGATAATACCGAAGGGAAATACAAACCGTACAGCACCAGCTTTCCGTAATTCTTCTGCGGTGCGGCAATTCCGTTGTATACGTCAATCACATAGCCAAGAACAGAAAGCATATAGAAGGATAAACCGAGGGGCGCCATCCAGCCAAGCCCTTCCAGCACGTTTCCTTCCGCCCCGCACAGGAATGCGATACCGTTCACCGTATTTACCGCAAAATTCACGTATTTTAACAGCACCAGTATACCGATTAATACTGCCGCTACCCAAAACAGCGCGCAACGCCGCTTCCTGCCGTCCTGCGTCCCTGCCATCACACGGATTCCCGCATATGCCGCCGCACATGCCGCCAGTGGATAAAGAATAAGAATACCGTTTCCCGTAAGCAGATAATAGGCAATACTGGCAAAAAGCAAAAAAACCCATTGCGTTTTTTTCGGAATCAGATAATATAAGATTAGGATACCTGTAAAAAAACATAAAAAATAGAACGATGTAAACGTAGCCTGCATAACAAGGAGCCTTTCATGAATCAAACGTTAAATCAAACAGTTGCCCAAACACCAAAACCGCCCCAAACGGCAGATGCATCTTCCGGCAGTGGCTTAAAAATACACCATATCGGATACCTGGTCAAAAAAATGGATGCCGCCATGGATTCTTTCCTCCGTCTCGGCTATACGGTAAGCCGGGACACGGTTTACGACAGCATCCGTAACATCCATATCTGTTTTATGGAAAAAGACGGCTATACCATAGAATTGATTTCCCCCTCCGACAGCACGTCCGTAGCGGCAGGGCTGATGAAAAAATACAAAAACAGCCCTTACCATATCTGCTATGAAACACAGGATTTGGACGACATGCTTGCCCGGCTCACCGCCGGAGGCTACGCCGCCATAGATGCCCCTGCCCCCGCGCCGGCGTTAGACGGCAGGCGCGTGGTATTTTTAGTCAGCCCTTTCCTCGGCATGATAGAGCTGTTGGAAACGTGTTAGAACGCGTTATTGGATTTGGCTTAGGATAATATCCGCCATTTCCCCCACATTCTTCATGGTGACAACCTGTCCCATGGAGAATTTCATGCCGAATTCCTGCTCCACAGCCGCAATTAAATTAATGTGCTCCAACGAATCCCAATCCTCAATGTCTTCGGAGGTTGTATTGTCATTTACCGTAATGGATGTATCGTCGAACACATCCTGGAATACCCCGTTCAATGTTTCAAAAACTTCTTCTCTTGTCATTTCATTTCTCCTTTTAGAATTATATAAAATTTACAAAATCTCTATATAACGGTTCTTCTTCCCGTATTCTTCCGGTATTTCATACCGCCATACGGTATTGCCCTTTTCATCCTCTTTCACTTTCGTAAAACCCTGCTGCCCGTAAAAATCCTTTACCATCCGGTTTTTTGCCGTCGGATAATAATAACCCGCAATTTCCGTAATGCCCCGTTTCCTGCATTCTTCCACCAGCACATCCATCATGGCATATTCCATGTCCCGTTTCAGCACGCGGCAGCTCATAATCCACAGTTCCACATGGAGCCGCTTCCCGTTTTCCCCGCCGTCTTCCACCCTGCCGATTACCACAGACACCACACCGTTATCGCCGAATTTATCTTCCAGTTTCCCGTACAGCGTAATATAACCGGAAGATGCCGCCGTCTGCTCGATCTCACCCTGGGTATACCGTTTGGTCGTCAGGTTAAACTGGTTGCTCTTATTGGTCAATTGCGCGATACGCGCCATATACACAGGCTCAAAAGGCTTCACCGTTCCTTTCATCTGCAGGGAAGCCAAATATTCCCCGTAATCCGCAAAGAACGCCTGCTGCTTCTCCCGCATCAGGTTCGCCTTATACATATCGCTGCGTTTCCTGTCGTCCTCGGACAGCCTTGTCACCTCAAAGAAGCCGGAATGATCCAGTACCCTGACATATTCCTCCGGTTTCCCGATTTCCGGCACCGCCGCCCCCGGAAACTGCTCCCGCACGATTTCACGCTCCGCCGGATTGTCGTCCACAAACACAAGGGACTCCGGCAGCACATTTAACTGCGCGGCAATCTCCGCCATGTTTTTACTTTTCGGCTCCCAGTTCGCTTTGATCAGGATAAAATCCTCCGGCTTCAGAACCCCTTCCGGGTGCCGCAAACCCGCCATGGCGTTTTCTTCCTCATTTTTGGAATTGACATTTAACATCACGCCGATTTCCTTCTGCGCCTTCAGGTATCCCTGAACCTCGGCGTACACCTGTCCTAACGAAGTCTCCTGTCCGATTTCCAGGTTCTCTGCCCCGTCGTCCCCCACAATGCCGCCCCAAAGGGTATTATCCAAATCCAGCACAAGCGCCTTTTTGTTTTTCCCGAAAACAGCCTTTATGATATGGCAAAGATTGTTGGCAAACGCCGGAATCGCCCGCATACACATACAATACTTATACATATGCCAGTAAAACGGATCCGCCCATTCATCCAGCCCGTATGCCGACGCCATATAATTCATATCATTGATATAAAAGTTCGCATGTTCCTCCGCGTACCGGTAAAAGCGCTCATTCAGCCTTGTCAGGAAACGTATCCTCCCCTGGACGGCAGACGCATCCTGATTTCCCAGCAGACGGAAAAACGGATACTCAAAATTATTTTGGATTACCGGACAATGGTACGTATCCGCCAGCCTGTCCCACACCGCCTCAAAATGCCGGTACTGTTCTTCCAACAGGCATTCCACCTGTTCCTTACCGTCCCCCGGTTTCGGATAGAAAGACACATTCCGGTTACTCGTATGGATAAAGATTACATCCGGCCGGAACTTTTCCAGTTTGGCATTCCCGAACATGGCATCCTGGAAATACTGCCCGTACTCCGATTCATAAAACTCCGGCTCAATCCCCTGATTGAGCAGGAACAGTTCCAAAATACGGATAATATCATGGGTCGTACTTCCGCCCAACACTGCAATCTTCTTATGCAGCCGCCCGCTCCCCGCCTGCCCGCCGTTATCTTCCGCCAGCAGCAGACGCCTTAATTTCTTTGCATTCTTCAAAATATAATCACTGTCAAAAGGATACTCCAATTCTCTCAAACCGCTAATCCCCGCCTTTTATTCCAGTTTTCCATTCCGTGTTCTCCGGCTCCATCCGGCTGTTTCCCAATTCCATTTTTAAATTTTTTAAAGAGGAAAACATTAAAATCGTAACATATTCTACCATACTTTCCGAATTACTTCCACCCAAAATTTACATCCCCGCGCCAAAGAATGTAATAGTGCAGGGACAAAACGGACAGGGGGACCGCTCTTTGCTTTTGCGTCCCCCCCCTCATTCCACCACTTCCGCTAATTATTCCGTGTCTCCTCGCATTCCAAAATAATTTTAGACAGTTTCTTCGCATACTCATCCCGCCCCTTTGCGGAAAGGTGAATCCCGTCCTCCAGATATTCGTCCGCCGTATAAGCATTCAGCCCGATGCCCTCATAAGCGTTCATGAACAACGTATTCATGTCTGCCGCCACATTCCCGCATACGCGGTAATACTCCACCAGATTCGCCACACCGTTGCTGGACATATTCCCGTCCCCCAGATAAGAACCGTCCTTGCCCCAAAAATGTGCATAAGTGGGGGAGCAGAGTACAATTTTCGCATCGGGAAACGTTTGCTGCAGCTTATTTACGGAAACACGCAGCGCCCCCACATAAGTATATTCGTCATAATAGTCTTCCTCGTCATTTAACGGTATGCTGCTTAAGAAATCGTTCATTCCGTATTCCAGCACAAAATAATCCGTGTTGGAAAAATCACAACTGTCAAAAATCTGCTTTGCCGGATACCCATCCATAATGGAGGGGCTCACATTCCCGCAAATGGCATGTACCACTCCCTGTAAGCACCTGGATGTCCAATCCCCATAAACAGCGCTCTCATAAGTGGACAATGCCGCCGTAGTGCCTCCCATGGCAAGGTTATACACATCCGCATCGCAGTACATGCCCGTCAGGTACGCGATTCCCGTTTCGTTCCGGTATCCGTCCAGGATACTGTCGCCAAGAAATACGATTTGGAGCTTATTGACGGCGCCGTCCCGCGACGGGATTTCCTCCGTCACCTGCTGCCCGGCAATTTCCGGTTCCTGCAAATCTTCCGGCGACAAAACTACCTGCCCGTCGGTTCCTCCCCCATTTCCGGTTACGCTGTTCCCGTCCCCGTTTTCCGTTCCCGTTCCTTCGGTATTTCCTGCCGCTTCTTCCGGTTTTTGGTTTTCCTCGTTTTCTTTGTCCATTTCCGGGGTGGATTGGGTACTTTGTATGATAATCCCGTTACCCGCCGTATCCTCCCCTTCGGGAATTTCTTCCGTCCCTTTCCCGCAGGCAGCCGCCAGTACGGCAAACAGTGCGGCAAACAGACATGCATAAAACTTTTTCATTCCTTGTTTCTCCCTTCCATTTTCCTTCCATTTGATGTTTTGTTCCGGCATTTTCAAACAAATTCCATGTATATTTTAGTTTTTCCTGTTCATATTGCATTATAACACATTTTCTTTATCCAAACTTTCCCAATATGGCAATTTAAGGAAATGTTTCGCACACCTTAAAGAAAAATTAATATTTATCTGCTTTAATGTTTTATGTTTTTATGCAATAAAATTTGCAAGATTTAGGAAAAAGTGTTATCCTGTTTACTTGATTGTTTATTATTATAGTTTTTAGGAATGATTGAAAGATACCGAGGTAACATATGCTTTTTAATTCCATGGCGTTTGCCATATTTTTGCCAACCGTTTTTTTCTTATACTGGATTTGCCCGGCAAAATACCGCTTCCTGCACCTGATTGCAGTCAGTTATTTTTTTTACGCATGCATAGACGCAGCCTATGCGCTCCTTCTCTTTTTGTGCACTGCCGTTTCTTACGCAGCCGCACGCTGTTTGGATGCTTCCCCAAACGCCCGGATGCGGAAAATCATTTTTTGGCTGGGTATTGTGTTCCTGTTGGCTCCTTTGGTTCTTTTTAAATACAGTTCCGGCATTTTTACCGCTTTTGATTTGTTTCCCATACAGTTTATGCTTCCTGTGGGTATTTCATTCTATACCTTTCAGACATTGGGATACCTGATTGACATATACCGGAAAAAATACCCTGCCGAACGGCATTTCGGTTATTACTGCCTGTTTGCCTCCTTTTTCCCGCAGCTATTGTCCGGTCCCATCGGACGCGGGGATAAACTGCTGCCACAGCTAAGGGAAACCCGCTCCTTTGATCCGGCACAGGCTTCCTACGGACTGAAGCTGATGGCAATCGGTTATTTCAAGAAACTGGTCGTGACCACCCTTTTGGCGCCCACCGTGGATGCCGTTTACGGGGAACCGGGCAGTTACATCGGTCTGGTCTTCGGCATCGCCACGCTTATGTTTGCCATCCAGATTTACTGTGATTTTTCCGGTTACACGGATATCTCCATCGGCTGTGCGAAACTTTTCGGCATCGAACTTGCGGATAATTTCAAAAGTCCCTACTTCTCCTGCAGCATCCGGGAATTTTGGGGACGCTGGCATATTTCCCTTTCCACATGGCTGCGCGATTACGTTTACATCCCTTTGGGCGGCAGCCGTACCGGTCCTTTCCGCCATGCCGGGAACCTGATGCTCACGTTCCTCATCAGCGGCATTTGGCATGGCGCAGGCGCCACATACCTGGTTTGGGGCGCGCTCCACGGGCTGTACCAAATACTCGGAAACATGATGGAACAACATAAACGGAAACGGGAAAAAACGGAGCGGAAAGGAATGCTTCCTCTTTTATTCCGTGCATTTCCCACTTTTCTTGCCGTATGTTTTGCGTGGGTATTCTTCCGCGCCGAATCCCTGGCAGACGCATGGCGGATTCTTTCCCTGACCTTTTACGGCATTACGGATTTTGTGAAATATTTAAAGACGGCGGTCATTTGCCTGGATATGACCTACGGGCATATGGTATATATCACCATTCCGGTGCTCTGCCTTGCCTTATATGACTACGCTTCATTAAAAACGGACGTGATTGCCCATATTTCCTCCCGAAAGCCATGGATCCGCTATCCGGTTTACGTCCTGTTTCTTTTGGCCATTTTATTATTTTCAGAGAAAGGAGTATCGACAGAATTTTACTATTTCCAATTCTGACGAAAACAACCATGAAACCAATTTTCCGCTTTACCGTAAAATGCCTTGCCGTATGCGGCGCCGCCCTCGGCATCCTGCTCCTGTTAAACTCCCGTTACCAAAAGGTATGGGAAAATCCGTACAGCGATGCCGATAAATTCCACTTCATGGACTCGTCCTACAATGACATCCAAATCTGCAACACCGGCAGTTCCCACGGGGAATATGCTTTTTACTACGATGAGCTATCCCAAAAATCCGGCTATGAATGCTTTAATTTCGCCATGGCAAGCCAGACATTCGACTACGATTATGCCATCCTGTCCATGTACCGCAGTCATTTTGCCGAGGACTGCATCATGTTCATACCCGTTTCCTATTTTTCCTTCAACAACGAAGTGGTCAACGAAGCGGAAGAACAATTCCTAAGCGCAAAATATTATACGTTTCTCTCACCCAAATACATTCCCCACTATGACCCTTACGTGGACATCGTAACCCACCGGCTCCCCATCCTGTCCGCCGGTGAAGACATCGTGAAATTAATCCCAACCCTGTCTTTGCGCGTCCTCGCCGCCGGCATTACGGAAAGCATGGAGGGAACGGCATACAACTCCGCCAAAGGCACAGGGACGGAAGGCCATGCCCCAAGAACCGCACAGACCAAAAAAAATGCCGCTTTGGCAACCCAGTTCCGCGAAAAAGCACAGAACCGTTACCAGCGGCATATGACAGGCAAGGAAGAATACTTCCTGCCGGAACGCATCGACAACTTATATAACATCATCGCTTTTTGCAAAGATAACGGAATTACCCC
>CAJUMD010000024.1 GCA_910587275.1 uncultured Kineothrix sp. | reverse complement strand
AATGGGTTTCATAACCCCATCGGTGCCTTTCGCAGAAAGGCGGATTATATATATGTTTCTTTTGTTTTTTGCGGTATGGATAATCTTTAACGGGGCAGTAACCGGTGAAATTGTGGTATTCGGGCTCGCCATATCTGCAGCAATGTATTTCTTTGCGTGCAGGTTCATGGGTTACAGTCCGGAAAAGGATCTTGCCTATATGAAAAAAAGCCCGCGTATCCTTCAGTACATTTGTGTGCTGGTATGGGAAATCGTGAAGGCAAATTTTGCGGTAATCCGTATGATTACGGCTTCCCGCTACGATTTGGAACCGGTGCTGGTACGGTTTAAGACGGACCTTAAGACCAAAGAAGCGAAAGTGGTACTGGCAAATTCCATTACGCTGACGCCGGGTACCATTACGGTTATGCTGGAAGACGATGAATTTGTGGTGCATTGTCTGGACAAGGAGCTGGCGGAGGGAATGAATCATTCCATCTTCGTGGAATTGTTGGGGAAACTGGAAAGGATGTAGGAGGATATGGTAGTAACGGGTGAGCTGACGGCATTGGAAATGGCATACCGGACGGTCTATGTGGGGACGCTGGTATTTTTGGTATTGATGGTATTCCTCTGTCTGATACGGGCGGTTAAGGGACCAAGCGTGGGGGACAGGATTGTGGCGGTAAACATGATGGGAACCATGATTATGGTCATCATTGCCGTACTGGCGCTTTTGTTAAAGGAAGGGTATCTGGTGGATATCTGCCTGATTTACGCCATGATCAGTTTCCTGGCGGTAATCGTACTGACCAAAGTGTACATGGGTGTACATAAGGAAAATGAAAATGCAAAGGAGGAACAGGAAAATGGGAGTCATTGAGTGGATTCGTTTTTTTGCAGGGACGGCGGTGCTGCTGTGCGGACTTTCCATTTTTGTGGTGGAAATATACGGGATTTTCCATTTGAAATATGTACTGAACCGGATGCATGCGGCGGCAATGGGGGATACGCTGGGAATCAGCATATCCCTGGTCGGGCTGATGATTTTTTCGGGGCTTAATTTCACAACATTGAAAATGATGCTGATTGTGGTGTTTTTGTGGCTGGCTTCCCCGGTTTCTTCCCATTTGATTGCCCGTTTGGAAGTGTCTTCCGGTACGAAGGCGGACGGGCGTTATGAAAAAGATATGATTCTGACGGAAGAAGGAAAGCTGACAAAGGCGGAAAAAGACGGTAAGGAGGAATAGGGCGATGCGGTTTTTCCAATATATCTTATTGAGTTTTCTGGTGGTATGTGCGATTTCCGTAAGCCTGTCCAGGAAACTGTTAAATTCCATTCTGATCTTCATGTCGTACAGTCTTGTGATGTCCGTCATATGGATTTGTTTGGAATCGCCGGATCTTGCCATTACGGAAGCGGCAGTTGGCGCAGGCGTGACCAGCGTCCTGTTCTTTGTAACGCTTAAGAAAATCCATGCCATAGAAGAAAACAGGAGAAACCAGAAAAAAGCGGGGGAAAACAAGGAAAATGAGTAAACTGAAATCGGAAGAAGAATACCGGAAAACAAAAGCATTCCATTTTTTCCAGTGGCTGTCCGGCAGTAAGGATCCCTATATGGGAAGGGTGGAAATGAAACCGCAGAAGGAATACGTGGAGGAAGAAACCACGATTCAGGAGCGGATGTGGGAAAAAGAGATGATACGCGATAAGGTCTATGATACGGAGCATAATAAGTGGCTGCTGTTTTTCCGGCGTTTTTACCGGATTATGGCAGTGGTGTTCTGTATCATACTGGCAGGGGTACTGCTGTTTACGGTTTCTTACCTGCCCCCCACGGGTAATGCGCGCAATCCCGATAATAATGAAGTGGCGGCGCGGTACATTGAAAACGGTATGCAGGAAACGGGAGCGGTAAACGTGGTGACTGGCATGATCCTCACATACCGTGCGTTTGATACCTTTGGCGAGACGAACGTGCTTTTCATTGCTACCTGCTGTGTTATGATTATGCTGATGGCAGAGGATGCCGAGCTGAAAAAGCAGGAAGTAAAAAACGACAGGCGTTATGAGCCGAAAAACGATGCCATTTTGCAGGGCGTGGCGACAGTCCTGGTGCCGATTATCTTTATTTTCGGTATTTACATTGTGTTGAACGGGCACCTTTCCCCCGGCGGCGGTTTTTCCGGAGGGGCGACGATGGGGGCGGGGCTGATTTTATATGTCAGCGCTTTTGGCTTTAAGAAAACACAGAAGTTTTTTAACGAGGAAGTCTACAAGGTTGCCAAGGTAACGGCGCTTTGCATGTACGGGCTGATTGGAATTTATTATTATGTCATGGGCGCCAACGGGCTGGATAACCATATCCCCCTTGGAACCGCCGGACACATCATCAGTGCGGGCATTATATTTCCCATTAATATATGTGTGGGCATTGAAGTGGCATGTACGATGTATGCTTTTTATGCCTTATTCCGGAGGGGAGGACTGTAAGGATGGGAGCGAATTTATTTACGAATTACGGGGAAGCGGTGGCGATGCTTCTGTTTGTGATCGGTTTCGGTAATCTGATGCTGCAAAGGAACCTGATTAAGAAAATCATCGGACTGAATATTATGGATACGGCGGTCTATTTATTCCTGGCGGAAAAAGGATATATCAGCGGAAGGGTGGCGCCCATTATCGTGGACGGGGTGCAGGATGTGGGGGCGTATATTAACCCGGTTCCCAGCGGTCTTGTGCTGACGGGTATCGTGGTTTCGGTATCCGTTTCGGCGCTGATGCTGTCGCTGACCATCCGTCTGTACCAGAGGTACCATACGCTGGATTTGGACGAGATATCCCTGCGTCTGAAAAGGGAGGGATTGTAGAAAATGAGGGAACAAATGGAATTTGTGCAGAACTTTCCCTGTTTTTCCATTATGCTCTGTATGTTTGCGGGGATTATCAGTTCGGCGCTGAAGGGAAAAACCGCCAAAACCGTCAACCGGGCGGTGCTTTGCATAAATATCGTAATGTCGGCGGCGGTGCTCCTGTTTACGGTGGAAACCGGGGAATTTTATGTATATGTCATGGGACGTTTTCCGGCACCCTGGGGCAATGAGCTGCGGGTAGGCGTGCTGGAGGCCGGTATGGCGCTGTTTTTCTGTATCATTATGCTGCTGTCCCTAATGGGGGGAAGGCATAAACTGGCGCAGGAAGTGGAGGAGGGCAAGCATGGTCTGTATTACATACTGACGGATTTGATGCTGAGTTCCCTGCTGGCGTTGATTTATACCAATGATTTGTTTACTGCGTATGTGTTCGTGGAAATCAATACCATTTCCGCCTGCGGTCTGATTATGATCCGGCAGAATGGGCGAACCATTGAAGCGGCGGTGCGTTACATGATTATGAGTCTGCTTGGTTCCGGTCTGTTCCTGGTGGGGCTGTGTATGCTCTATGACATGACGGGACATCTGTTAATGTCCAATATTAAGGAACAGGTGACGGCGCTCCATCTTTTGAGCCTGGAAGGAAGCTATCATGTGCCGCTGTTAGTGACAATTGCCATTATTTCGGTGGGACTTGCCATTAAGAGCGCATTGTTTCCCTTTCATGCGTGGCTGCCGGATGCTTACGGGTACTCTACGGTTTCCTCGGCGGCGATTCTTTCCAGTTTGGTATCCAAGGGATACATTTTTCTGTTGTTCAAAATTATTTACCGTGTCATCGGATTCGACGTATTCCGTGACAGCAAGATTATAAACGTGCTTTTTGTGTTCGGTTTAATGGGGATGGTATTCGGTTCCCTGAGTGCCATTAAGGAAAACGATGTGCGCCGGATGATCGCCTTTTCCTCCGTGGCACAAATCGGGTATATTTACATGGGTATCGGGCTGGGAACCCACATGGGTATGGTGGCTTCCGTCTTCCATGTGCTTTCCCATGCGGCGACGAAATCCCTGCTTTTCATTGCGGCAATCGGACTGACGGACGTGTCGGGCGGCAGCAGGAATTTTATTGAGCTGACAGGTTCCGGTTACCGGAACCGGATGGCAGGCGCCACGTTTACGGTGGGAGCGCTGTCCATGGTGGGTGTGCCGATGTTTTCGGGTTTTATCAGCAAACTGCTGTTTGCCCAGGCGGCGGTGCAAAATGACGCCAAGATGCTTCCCACTCTGATTGTGCTGGGAATCAGTACTATTTTAAATGCGATTTATTTCATGAAAACGGTAATCCGTATTTATACGCCGGTGGAAGATACGCAGTATCCCGCGGTAACATGGCGAAACGATAAATGGTATGCGGCCGCGCTGGTATGTTTCATCATACTGAACGTAATACTCGGCGTGTGTTCCCAGCCGATTGTGGATCTCATCGGGGCGGGGTTAAATATGTTTGCATAGGGGGTTGATGTGATGTCTGCAATGCTTTTTCCAATTTTATTTCCCATAGCCGCCGGATTGCTGCTGTTCGTGATGAAAGAGCCAAAAAACCGGAAAGTACTGACGTATCTGACCGGAATAGGGCTGCTTGTTACGGGCGGCTCGGTGGCGTATGTGCTGACCCATGTCCCGGCGGAGGGGCAGGGTATGACTTTGTTCCGGTTGACGAAGGCGCTTCCGGTATATTTTAAACCGGACAGGCTGGGATTTTTGTTTGCGGCAGTGGTGACGGTGGTGTGGATACTTGCCGGGTTTTTCTGTTTTTCTTATATGGAACCCCATAAGGGAAAACGGGAGGAGGGGGAGAAACGGTTTTACGGTTTTTACTTTATTGTGTATGGAATTTTAAACGGACTGGTATTTTCCGGGAACCTGGTTACGTTTTATATGTTTTATGAGATGATGACGCTTTTTTCCGTACCGTTGGTATTGCATACCGGAAACCGGGAAGCGGTGATGGCAGGATTAAAATACTTATTTTATTCGTTTTGCGGGGCTTACATGGTACTGTTCGGGCTGTATATCCTCTACCGGTACGGCAATACGCTGACGTTTACGGCAGGAGGGGTATTGAACCCGGAGATGGTGGCAGGGAAGGAAGGATTGCTGCTGGCGGCGGCGTTCCTCATGATTCTCGGTTTTGGTGTAAAGGCCGGCATGTTCCCGCTCCACGCATGGCTGCCCACCGCCCATCCCGCAGCGCCTGCCCCTGCCAGTGCGGCGTTGTCGGCAGTAATCGTAAAAGCAGGCGTGTTTGGCATGATTCGTGTGGTATATGATATGTTCGGCGCGGATTTTATCCGGGGGACATGGGTACAGACCGTGTGGATGTCGCTTGCCCTGCTTACGGTATTCATGGGGTCCATGCTGGCGTTCAGGGAAAATGTGCTTAAGAAAAGGCTGGCGTATTCCACGGTCAGCCAGCTTTCCTATATTTTGTTCGGGCTTGCCCTGCTGCAGCCCACAGCCATGGAGGGCGCGCTGCTGCATGTGGTGTACCATGCATTTATAAAATGTGCATTGTTTCTTGCTGCCGGCGCCATCATCCATAAGACGGGCAAAACGAAGGTGGACGGGCTGCGGGGTATCGGTAAGCAGATGCCGGTAACGCTATGGTGTTATACGGTTGCTTCGCTGGCGTTAATCGGCATACCGCCCGCCAGCGGGTTTATCAGCAAATGGTATTTGGCGCAGGGGGCGCTTGATTCCGGTATTCCGGTATTCTCATGGCTGGGACCGGTGGTATTGTTAGTCAGTGCGCTGCTGACGGCAGGTTATCTGCTGCCGGTTACTATGAGGGGATTTTTTCCCGGTTCCGGTTACCGGTACCCGGAGGAAGGAGAGAAGGGGAAGAAGCTGTTTTTTTCCCTGACTAAAGAAGCCTCTCCCCTTATGCTTGTGCCGCTGCTGGTTTTGGCGGTGCTGGCGGCAGCGCTTGGGATGTTTCCGAATCCGTTGGCGGATTATGTCTCCGGGATTGCGGCGGAGCTTTTATAAGCAAGAGAAGCGAAATGGTTTTGCGCAGAAAGCAGTGCGGAAATGAGGTAAATAATGAGTGAAATAATGTTGCTGACTGTTATATTACTGCCGGTTTTAACCGGTGTTTTGGTGCCGGCGGTTCCTTTTCGGAAAAGATGGCATATGGAGGTGTTCCTGGAGACGTTGGTGTGCGTGAATTCCCTTCTGGTATGGGCGCTTCTTTCCAACAGACCGGAGGAAACTTTTGTATTGGCAAATTTTACGGGAAATCTTTCCATTGCGTTCAGGGTGGACGGGATGGCGATGGTATTCGCCGGGCTGGTCTCTTTTCTTTGGCCGTTTGCCACCTTATTTGCCTTTGAATACATGACGAAAGAAAAACACGAAAAAGTTTTCTTCCTGTTTTATACCATGACCTATGGGGTGACGCTGGGAATTGCGCTGGCGGGCAATCTTCTGACCATGTATTTCTTTTACGAACTGCTGACGTTAGTAACGGTACCTCTTGTGATGCATACATTGACGAGGGAAGCAATATTGGCAAGCCGTAAGTACCTGTATTATTCTTTGGGCGGTGCGGCGTTTGCGTTTATCGGGCTGATTTTTATCATTGTATATGGAAGTACCACGGATTTTGTCCTCGGAGGTGTGCTGGATGCGGCGAAAATCGGAGGAAAAACCAATTCCCTGCTTTTGATTTACGTGATTGCGTTTATGGGATTTGGCGTAAAGGCGGCAATCTGTCCTTTTAACTCGTGGCTGCCGCAGGCGGGCGTTGCCCCGACGCCGGTGACGGCGCTGCTTCATGCGGTGGCGGTGGTGAAGGCAGGCGCTTTTGCCATACTCAGGCTTACGTATTACAGTTACGGAGCGGATTTCCTGCGGGGGACATGGGCGCAGTACGCGACTATGGGAGTGGTGATGTTTACGATTGTCTACGGGTGCAGCCGTGCGGTGAAGGAAACGCATCTTAAGCGCCGGCTGGCATATTCCACCATCAGCAATTTATCCTATATCCTTTTTGGGGCAGTCATTATGACACCACTTGGGATGGTGGGAGCGTTGTCCCACATGGTATTCCATGCATTTATGAAAATCTGTTCCTTCTTCTGCGCCGGCGCCATCATGCACCAGACGGGGAAGCACTATGTCCATGAGCTGGACGGAATGGGGAGGAAGATGCCGTGGGTGTTCGGCATTTTTACGGTGTCGGCGCTGGCGCTTATGGGTGTGCCGGGATTGGCCGGATTCATCAGCAAATGGAATCTGGCGTATGCGGCGGTGGAAAGCGGCAGCATGCTTGCCTGTTTCGGAATCGGGTGTCTGTTGGTTTCGGCGCTTTTAACGGCAATTTATATGCTGACAATTGTGATAAGGGCATTTTTTCCGGCGGCAGGTTTTGATGACGGAAAGCTGCGGAACGTGAAGGACCCCAATTGGAAGATGTTGCTGCCCCTTATGGTGTTTACTGTCATGATAGTTGTGTTCGGGCTGTTTTCCACACCGGTGGTGTCGTTCTTTACGGATGTGGCGGGGGGTATTTACTAATTGGTTGTATTGGACGGACATAGAATGATTTTAGGATGGGAGGTTGCCATATGGAAGGAAACGTCATGCTTATTTTTTTGGTATTATTTCCAATGGTTGGCGCTTTGGCGGTTTATTTAATCGGAAGGAAGAATAAGACGGCGAGGGATTATGCGGCGGATGCCGTGACGGTGGTTGAGTTTGCGGCGATGCTGTATGTAACCGCGGCATATTTTGGCGCTGCCGGATGGATGGACCGCATGCCGGTGGGAACGGGGAACCTGACGGGTTATGCGGTTTATGGGGGAATCCGAGGGTTCTGCGGTTTTGGGCTTCATTTTTCCCTGGACGGGTTCCGTGTGCTGTACGGATTCGTCGCTTCGTTTATGTGGCTGTTGTCTACGCTGTTTTCCAAAGAATATTTTGCCCATTACCGGAACAGGAACCGGTATTATTTCTTTCTGCTGATGACGCTTGGAGCCACGATGGGCGTGTTCCTGTCGGCGGATTTGTATACTACGTTTATCTTCTTTGAAATCATGTCCTTTACTTCCTATGTGTGGGTGGCGCATGACGAAAAGGCAGATTCGCTGCGGGCGGCGGATACTTACCTTGCGGTGGCGGTCCTTGGCGGTCTTGTGATGCTGATGGGACTTTTCCTGCTGTACCATGTGGCGGGAACGTTGGATATCCGGGAACTGTATGGAATATGTGCGGATATTTTACACGGGACAGGAGCGGAGTATGGCGGACAGGTGCGGATGCTCTATGTAGCGGGTGTCTGTATGCTGTTCGGTTTCGGGGCGAAGGCGGGGGCGTTTCCGCTGCATATTTGGCTGCCGAAAGCACATCCGGTGGCTCCCGCCCCTGCCAGTGCGCTTTTGTCCGGTATCCTGACAAAAGCGGGTATTTTTGGTATTCTTGTGGTGAGCTGCAATCTGTTCCTGCATGACGGAAAGTGGGGAACGCTGATTCTTGTCATAGGCGTGGTAACAATGGCTTTGGGTGCGGTACTGGCTCTGTTTTCCATAAACTTAAAACGCACGCTGGCGTGTTCTTCCGTGTCGCAGATTGGGTTCATTTTGGTGGGAATCGGAATGCAGGGGCTGCTTGGGGATGAAAACAGTCTGGCAGTCAGGGGCTCGCTGCTCCATATGGTAAACCATTCCCTGTTTAAGCTGGTATTGTTCATGGCAGCAGGCGTTGTGTACATGAATATCCATAAACTGGATTTAAACGGAATCAGGGGATTTGGACGGAAGAAACCGTTATTACAGTTTATCTTTCTGATGGGCGCCCTTGGAATCGGTGGTATGCCGCTTTGGAGCGGTTATATCAGTAAGACATTGCTTCACGAGAGCATTGTGGAATATACGCACGCTCTGCAGGCTGGGCATTTGCAGGCATGTGTGTTCGGAGCGGGCGCCATGAAGGGAATCGAGTGGATTTTCTTATTCAGCGGCGGATGTACGGTTGCCTATATGCTGAAACTGTATGTGGCTTTGTTTTGGGAAAAAAACAATGACAGGGAAGTACAGGAAACTTTTGATGCAATGGGAGGAAAATACATGAACAGGGTGAGCGCGGCTGCCTTAACCGCAGGGGCGCTGCTGTTTCCCGTCATGGGTATCCTGCCGGATATCCTCATGAACCGCATTGCAGAGCTGGGCGGGGACTTCATGCATCCGGGAATTGCGGAGGCAGTCCGGTATTTCAGCATCACGAACCTGAAAGGTGCGTTGGTTTCCGTTGCCATCGGCGCAGCCATTTATGTTCTCCTGATTAGAAAATGGATGATGAAACAGGAGGAAAACGGTACGGTATACGTGGACCGCTGGAATCCGTACTGGGATTTGGAAAATGCGGTTTACCGTCCGCTGTTACTTAAAATCCTGCCCATGGTATGCGGTGTGGTATGCCGGATTTTGGACAGTCTGTTGGACGGTATCGTAGTACTGCTTAGAAAGACGGTATACAGGGACAGCAAAATCCCCCATGAGCTGGAGGAGGGGAACTACCTGACCCACATGATAGGTATGGGGATGGACAATCTGGTCCGTTTGATGAACCGTACGGTATGGAAGAAACACCCGCACAAGGCAGAGTATGAACATAAATTTGCGATGAAACATGAAGAACTGGCGGAGGACGGTACGATTATCGGAAGGAGTCTTTCGTTCGGTCTGCTGCTGTTCTGTACGGGGCTAATCCTGACGCTTGTGTACTTATTGTGGTAGGGGTGGTGAACCGTGTATTTTTTTTCGTTTTGCAAATGTGGGAAGCGTTATAACGGCTCCGGCAATTAGCGGAAGGTAGAAACTGATGCCTCGCGTGATGCACATGGATGCGGCGAGAGTACCGCCCGTGAAAACAGGGGCGAAAACGGTATGGTACATGAGTTCGGATATGCCCTGTGAGCCGGGAAGCGGAAGCATATCCACGGCAATATAGATGGAAGCCTGGAGCAGGATTACCGTGAGCGCATGGTATCCGGTAAGCCCCATACCGCGGTAAATAAGGTATGTCAGCACAAACAGGCTGCATCTTTGCAGGAAAGTGCAAAAAGTGACAAACAGTATTTTGGATTTATGGGAAAGGAAAAACCGGAAAGTATCCTGGTATTCGGCAGTAATCCGCCGGAAGGATGCTTTTCTCTTTTCCGAAGGTTTCCAAATGCCAAGCAGGGTACCCGCTTTCTCCATGGTAAAGAGCAGCTTCTCCATCCATGCCCCGTGGAACATGAGGAGCAGCAGTAATACTACCAGCAGAACGTTTAAAAACAATCCCAGATAATACAGGGGAATATAGTTTCCCAAATATACGGTAAGCCCTTTTCCCCAAAAAAGAAGCAATCCCGTACCGATGAGCGCCAATACCAGTTTATAAAGGAGTGCGACGGTCATGAGCGTCAGGGTGGCATCCCCAAGGGAAATACCGTCCTTTTTCATGACAATAAGCTGGGCGGGTTGTCCGCCGGTGGCGGAGGGTGTGATGCCGGAGAAGAAAAAACCGGTAAAGGAATAGCCAAAGCAGCGCAGCAGCCGGACGTTTTTCTGCGTAAGACGCAGAAGGTACCATATCATGAAGCCTTCGGCGCAGACAAAGAAAAAGGCGCAGAAGACGGAGAGAAGGAGTGGGAGGGGATGCATGGTTTTTACGGCGGTTAAGATGTCTTTTGCATGATTTTGGCGGAAGACGGTATAGTAGGTCAGCAGCATCAGAAGCAGGAAAAACAGGAACTGTATTCCCTGCCGGACGGTTTTCCTTACTGCCGCTTTGTCTTGGTTTTTGGACGGTTGGTTTTTCATCTTCATAAGGTCTCCTAAGTGGTTATTATGCCGGCGCCAAAATGTTTCCGCATGGCGGGATATCCGTTTTGGCGGCAGAACGTTTCCAGTGCACCTTCGTAAAGGATATCCTGCTTTGGGTATTCGTAAAAATCCTTTGGTGTAACCAAAGAAAAGTGTTTATGGAAGAAAAGCACGCCGTTTTCTGCCAAGAGCCTTGCCAGGAAAGAAGAACAGGTGTAGTGGTTTTTTTGGTAAAAGGGTTTTTTCATAAGCAGAAAAGGCAGCCCCAAAATACAGTAATGAAAGCGGAAACGCTTCTGATAGCATTGGGCAAGTTGCAGGGCAATGCGCTGTTTTTGCTCCTTCGTACATGGTATGGCGTATATTTTATAATGGGCAGTGGGAAATGCCCGTAAAATCTGTACAGGATTTTCCTTCTCAAACCCTGCGAAGAAGGGTAGAAACGGGTTGCGTCTCCCTACGCTGTATGCGTCTTCTAGATTTTGGTCCAGGGATAAAACCACATGGATATAGTCGATTTTGATGGTTTTGCGTATCATCCATGCGAAAATGCCGGGCGTATTGACCAGGGCAATGTATAATTTTTCATTTTTCATACTATCTGTTTCCATCTTCATCTTCCTTTTTTCCATCTTTCTTTTTTGCGGGCAATGAACCGGGCGCCGCACTTATGGCGGGGTTTTTGGCTTCCTGTTAATTAAACTGGTAAATTTTCCGTGCCGTCCGGTATCCGGTGATGGTGACGAACCGTCCTGTTTTTCCCGGCAGGAACGTAAAGCCGCTGAGCGTCGTAAAGCGGAGCTTCCGGTACATGTTTTTATGGTTCAATTTCATATAATTCCATAATTCGCTCCTTTTCTTCCAGGCTTCGTCGGAGTTGATAAGGAGCAGGTGGATGGAGGAAATCGCCATCATAATCGATACATTCCGCATCATATATCTTGCCAGTTTCGGGTATTGTCTTGCCACTTCCTGTAAATCCACGCAGTCGGCAACGAGTTTCGTTACGTATATCTGTTGGTCGATGCGTTTCTTTAGGACTTCCTCATTGACGGACTGGTCTTCCCGCCCGATAAAATAATGGTATAAATCGGTGTCGATGTAATATATGCTCTTTACGTAAGGCAGCGGACGGTATGCGAAAATATTGTCCACATAAAACGTGTGTTCCGGTAGTGTTACCCCGCTTTTTCTTAAGACTTCCGTGCGGAAAACCAAAGAGTGCATGACGAGATATTGAGAAGGGGAAAAAACGCCGATGTCGTTCCAGCCGAGCATTTGTCCTTCCTTAAAAACATTCCGGTAGGAGATGGCTTTTTTCTTATTTTCATGCAGGTGATCGTAAACGTAATTGCAGACTATCATATCCGCGGGTGTCTGCTCCCTGTTCCAGTGCATAATACGGAAAAGGACTTTCTGCAGGGAACGGGCGTCCAGCCAGTCATCGGAATCCACGACTTTAAAATATTCCCCTTTTGCGGCAGCCAGTCCTGCATTGACGCCGGATCCGTGTCCGCCGTTTTCCTTATGGATGACCCTGACCGTGCCGGGAAATTGTTTGGCGTATGCATCGGCGATTTGGGGTGTGGCATCCGTGGAACCGTCGTCCACGATAATGATCTCCACTTCGTCCTGATAGACCAGCAGGGAATCGATGCAGCGTCGCATATAGTCCTGGGAATTGTAACAGGGAACGGTAAATGTAATGTATTTCATATGTTCTGTCTCCTTTTTCCGGTTTGTCTTTTTTGTGTTATTTATCATAACGGGATTCCCCTGGAAAAATCTTCAAGGGTATTTACTATTTTTTATGATAAGGGAAAAAAATGAAAAATGGGGGAGAAGGTTTCTAAAGAATTTCTTATGATTTTATTAGGGATAAGCAAAGTCCGCATCCACGTTTTCCCGTTCCGGATGTTCCACCTTCGCCTTCGTAACGGCATAAGCCATCCGAACACTGTTAATTCCAGCCATGATCCCTTTGGAATGCAGCGGCGGCAAATCCTTTAAACATATGGTTATGGTGGCGGCATATATTTTATCCGCCGCCAACTTGCTGTCATGTATTTTTTGGTAATCCGGCTGGCTCAAGAAATCGTCGAAGAACCAAACCACATGCTTCCTTAATAAACGGATGACTTTTCCGTTGGCCTTTTTGGAATGCAGAATGTCCAAAGGAATTCCTGTGATTCCGGACAGGCGTTCCAGTTCTTCTTCGCTGTAATAATCCACCGGAAATTGGGAGTTATGGGTGGAACACAGGCACGTTGCCGTTTCGTCCAGCCGGTACAGGAAAGCAAGGGGCATGGTATGGTCCAAAGCCATTTCCTGTTTGCTGATTTGTTTTTGGCATTTAAAACAGCGGCGGTGGAATTTATTCCAAATATAATCCGTAAACTCCTTTTTATGTTGTTTGCGGAATGTAAAATGGATAAAATCCTCGTCTAAGAGGTTATCCACAAGCGCTTCTATGGCACGGCGGCGCAATCCGTCTTCCCTGCACTGCTGGGGATTCCGCATGGGATTCAGTTTGGCGTTTACAAAGTATTTCTTGCAGGCTTTGCATTCAAGCTGGTGTCCGTAGCGGCTCCGGATAACGGACTGGTCGTTTTCTGTTTGGATAGGCAGATAGCGGGAACATCGGTTACATCCTTTGAAAACAACCGGAATGCCATCCCACTGCCGCCGCCCCGCCAAAATATTCTTCCCGTGCGTCCGCTTCCGCTTCCCAACAAATATTTCAGTCTGAACAGATACCATAAAAGTGTTAGAATAAAGATTAGTTCTATACAAAAACCGAAAAGGGTTATATAATATTACTTATGTAAGAATTAAAGGTAAAGGATTATATTCCGGCAGGATATAGGAGGAGAAAATGCAAAGAAACAATGAGAGCGGGAATGGAAGGATAAGAGTGGTCATAACGGCAGGAATAACGGTAGCCGGCATTGCGGCGGCGGTGTGTCTGCTGAAGTTGCTTGTGCCGGAAAAGGATGGGGATGCGGGGCAGGCGGACGCGCGGCAGGAAATTGTCGTTGTGGAAATAGGGGAGGAGAACGAAGGGGAAGAATGGAAAGCGGAAGATATGGAAGACGGCAGGGCGGGAACGGATGGGAAGGGGGAGGAAATAGAAAGCGGAAGCGGTATTGGGGATGGAACCGGAAAAAAAGAAGGGGATAATCATACCGGAATGCCCATGGCTGCGGAAATAGCGGGGATGGATGATGCGGAAGACCCGCAGGAAGCAGAGGGGATGAACGGGGACCGTGCAGGGGCACAGGCGGATATTCATGCCGTATTAAAGGGAGCCGATGAGACGGGGGAAGTGTCTTACGGGGTAGACGTGGCGAAATGGCAGGGAAAGATTGATTGGCAGCAGGCAGCGGATGCCGGGGTGGAGTTTGCCATGATCCGTATCGGTTACCGGACGCAGAAAACGGGAATCATTATGGAAGACCCGCTGGCAAAGTACAATATGCAGCAGGCAAAGGAAGCGGGTATCAAGCTGGGCGTGTATTTCTTCTCCACGGCGGTGACACAGGAAGAAGCGCGGGAGGAAGCCGCATGGGTCTGCGGGTTTATCGCACAGTATCCGATTACCTATCCGGTGGCATATAACTGCGAAGGGTTCCAGTCCCCGGAGAGCAGGCAGTACGGAATGGGGCAGGCGCTCCGCAGCGACTGTGCGGCTGCCTTTTTGGACTATGTACAGGAAAAGGGATACACGCCCATGTTTTATGCATCGAAGAATGAGATGGAGGGTAACAGCCTGTGGGATACGGACCGGCTTACGGCAAAGTATAAAATATGGGTATCCCAATATCCGGATGTCCCTTATCCGCAGACGGCAGCTTCCGGTTATACCGGAACCCACCAAATGTGGCAGTATACCAGTCAGGGAACCGTGCCGGGTATCGGAAAAGGCGTGGATATGAACGTGGCATATTTCAGTTACAGCCAAACGGCGGAAGCGGTGGATGATACGCCTTATGAAATGGTGGAAGCCGATCCCGAAGCCTTGTTGGATATGACGGAAGTGCAGGAGACGGTGACGGCAAAAATAGAAACGAACCTGCGCAGCGTTCCGAGTACGGCGGATGTTTCCACGGTGGTGGGAAAACTGCAGAACGGGGAAACGGCAGTGCGGACGGGCATATCCGGCAACGGTTGGTCGCGTTTGGAATACAACGGTCAGAAAGTGTATGCGGTCAGCAGTTACCTGACCACGGATTTGGATTATCATCCGCAGGAAACGGTAACGGCGCCCGATTCGGTTTACCAGCCTGTAAACGAGGCGGTAACGGCAAAGAACGTGACGAATTTAAGGAGCGAGGCAAGCTCTGCCAGGGAGGATACCATTGTGGCGGTTCTGCACAATGGGGAGACGGTAACGCGTACGGGTGTGGGGAATAACGGCTGGTCCCAGGTGGAATATAACGGTCAGACCTTGTATGCCATCAGCAGTTATCTGACTACGGACATGGGTTATGTACAGACGGAGCCGGATACTTCCGTTTACACGGAGGTAAATGAATCCGTAACGCCGAAAATCGAATGTAACCTCCGCAGCGAGCCGGGTACACAGAATGACGGTACGGTGGTTGCCACCATAAAGAACGGGGATGTGGTGACGAGGACTGGAATCAATCCCAATACCGGCTGGTCACGGTTGGAGTATCAGGGACAGGTGGTGTATGCGGTCAGCAGTTATTTGGTCGTGGTGGAATAACGCATTTAAGGATAAAAAGATTGACTATTTTCCCTAAAATGATATAATGAATCATAGAATATTTTAATAATATCTAAAATATATACATTAGGGAGAATGAGATGCTACATATTAAGTCACTGGACGAAGGACTGGATATTTTTAAGGCATTGGGCTCTGAAGTCCGGATTGAAATTATTAAGCTCCTTTTGGAAAACAACGGAATGAACATGAACGAGCTTGCCGGTAAACTGAATATTACCAATGGCGCGCTGACAAGCCATATCAAGAAATTGGAAGACTGCGGTCTGATTATTGTTACCAATGAATCTGCGGGACACGGCAACCAAAAGAAATGTTCGGTGCGGTTGGATAAAATCCTGATTGAACTGGATGCGCAGGAAGACTTTAAAAATGTGTACCAGACGGATTTAAAGGTGGGGCATTTTTCGGATTATGAAGTGCTTCCCACCTGCGGTTTGGCATCAAACACGGCGATTATCGGAGAAGTGGACGACACCCGCTATTTTGCCCATCCGGACAGGTACAATGCGGATATTCTCTGGTTTACGAGGGGATATGTGGAATATGTTATCCCGAATTTTATTCCTTTCGGGCAGAAAATAGACCAAATTACGATTTCTTTGGAAATCGGCTCGGAAGCGCCGGGTGTCAATGATGTCTGGCCTTCGGATATTTCGTTTCGGATTAATGATAAAAAAGTGGCGGTATGGACCAGCCCCGGCGATTTTGGGAACATAAAGGGAATCTTTACGCCGGACTGGTGGTATCCGAACTGGAACCAGTACGGTCTGCTCAAGATACTGGTAATTAACCGGAAAGGGACTTTTATTGACGGCTTAAAGGTTTCGGAGGTAAGTATCGGGGATTTTGATTTTGACTTCCGCAGTACGATTAAGTTTAAGCTGGAAGTGGAGGAGGACGCGGAGCATGTGGGCGGTCTGACGGTTTTCGGTAAGACGTTTGGGAATTATAACCAGGATATTACGGTGAGGATTAATTATAGTCCGATTGCGGAGATGCCCAAGAATGGATGAGTGGAGGAGGACGCGGACGCATGGGAAGGAATTTTTTGGCGGGAGGCGCTGCCGGGACTGCCCAAAAATTCCTTCCCTTGCTGGGTGCGGTTATGTGTGATTTGTATGTTTGGTTTTATAATAAAAAAGCAAAAGGCAGTTTTGCCTTTTGCTTTTTTTGTTATCATACACTGGGCGTCCGGAAAAGCAGTGGGTGTCCGGTGTGTGATTGGGAGATGGTTTTTTAAACGGTTTTGCCTAAGCGGATTACGTTCCAGGAGCATTTTTTCATGTTGGTGGTGAAAATGCCGTCTTTTAGTTCGTATTCGGATTTGCTGTGGGGTGTTACTTTTTCTCCGGTTATGGAGTTGGTTACTTTCATGTCGTCGTGTTCCAGTGCTAAATATTCGATGACATGGTAGCCTTCAAAGCATCTTACATCCGCTTCAAAATGGGCGTCTTCCCTGACGCTGCGGTTTACGGCAAAAATGGTTACTTCTTCTTTTTCTTCATTGTATACGGCAACGGATTCCACGTCGGTGACGTTGGCATGTTTTTTGCTGTCGTGCATGGTGGAATTGGTTACGCAGCGCAGTGCGGTGCCGCGTCCGAATTTGGAGGCATGGAGGAAGGGGTAGTAAATGGTCTGTTTCCATGCGCCGCCGTCGTTTTCGGTCATAATGGGTGCGATTACGTTGACTAACTGTGCCAGACATGCCATTTTCAGTCTGTCTGCATGTTGCAAAAAGGTAATCAGAATCAGTCCCACGAGGATGGCGTCTTCAAAATCATAAATGTCTTCCAGTAAGTGGGGAGCAATCTGCCAGGGACGTTTCTGCATTTCTTCATTGTCGCTCTGCATCGCGTGGAACCATATGTTCCATTCATCGAAACTTAAGTTCAGGGTTTTTTTACTGCGTTTTTTTGCTTTTACGTAGTCACAGGTGGCGATTACGGTGTGGATAAAACGTTCCAGGTCCTGGGTTTTTGCGAAAAAGTCTTCCGTGTCGTTTTCGGCGTTGCCGTAGTAGTTGTGGAGGGAGATGTAATCCACGTATTCGTAGGTTTCTTCTAAAGTAGCGGCTTCCCATTCGGGGAAGGTGGGCATTTCCACGTTGGAGCTGCCGCAGGAAACCAGTTCAATGGAATCGTCCATGGTTTTCATGGCTTTTGCCGTTTCCGCTGCCAGCCTGCCGTATTCCACTGCAGTTTTGTGTCCCATCTGCCAGGGGCCGTCCATTTCGTTGCCCAGGCACCATGTTTTGATGTTGTAGGGTTCTTTTACGCCGTGGCTTTTCCTTAAATTGCTGTAATAGCTGTTGGTGTCGAGGTTGCAGTATTCCAGAAGGTTCAGTGCATCCGATATGCCGCGTGTGCCCAGGTTAACCGCCATCATGATGTCCGAACCGGCTTTCTTTGACCATTTGGCAAATTCCCCAAGACCGAATTCATTGGTTTCCAAAGTACGCCAAGCCAAATCCAGACGGGGTTTCCTTTCGTTTTTGGGTCCTACGCTGTCTTCCCAGTAAAAGTTGGAGACAAAGTTGCCGCCGGGATAACGGATAATCGGTACATCCAGTTCTTTGACCAGTTCCAGTACATCCCTGCGGAAGCCGTCTTCGTCGGCAGCAGGATGTCCGGGCTGGTAGATGCCGTTGTATACGGCACGGCCTAAATGCTCGATAAAGGAGCCGTATACCCTTTTGTCCACTTCCGCAATTCTGAAATCTTTGTCCACAATCATTTTTGCTTTTGCCATTGTTTGTTTCCTCCTTGTGTTTTAAATGTTTGGTTTTGATTTAATATTTTAGATAATATAAAATATTTGATGCAATAGCCGGCGGTCAGGTCAGGTGTTTTACCCATACGGACATTTCACCGCCGCCCCGGTTGTCCCAGTAGCAGTAGGGGATGAATTTCAAATCCGTATCTTCCAGTACAGGGGGCTTTGGCGCATAAAGCGTATGTCCGTCCCAGCCGGTTTCCGATATTTTCTTTCCTTTTGCCTTTATGATACAGGTTCCTCCGAAAAGGGAATCCGTGTAGGATTCTTCCAGGGGCTGTGCGGTGTCGAGGTAAATTCCCGCCAGCCGGTTTCCGTTATCCGCTTCCTCCAGACAGTAAACCAAAGGACCCTTTACAATGGCGGCTTTTCCTGCATCCGCGCGGACGTTAGGGTTGGCGTAGACGATGCGGGCGGGCATGGCGAACGTAACGGTAAGGTCTGTGCAGGTAAAACCGCCGGTCAGGTAGGCGTAGCCGTCCTTCATCTGTACCGGTATTTCCTTTTCCCCTTCCGTAACGGTAAAACCTTCCGCGTAAGCGGGAACATGCAGTGCCAATTGGATGGGGTGTCCGGTGTCGGAGGAAATATGAAGCTCTATTTTTCCCTCAAAAGGAAAACGTGTTTTTTGCGTAACAGTGGTTCTGCCGTCTTCCGTCTGCAGAACCGTTTCTCCAGAAAGATACATATTGACCCAAAGACTGTCCCCTTTCCGGAAATAAACGTACTCCCCTAAGCTGGCAAGGGTTCTTGCGATGTTGGGCGGACAGCAGGCAACGCCAAACCATTTTTGACGGATTGGTTTCACATGTTCCATGGAGGTGTGCGCTAAACAGTTGTCCGGCCAAACTTCCAAGGGGTTGACATAGAAGAAACTTTTTCCGTCCATGGCAATGCCTGCCAATACGGTATTGTACAGTGCCCGTTCCATGGCATCGATGTATTTGCCTTCTTTGGTAATCTGTGCCATGCGGCGGCTAAACAGCGCCAAACCGATGGAAGCGCAGCTTTCGGAATAATTGCAGTCGTTGGGCAGGTCATAGTCCGTGGTAAACCGTTCATAGGCACCGGAACTGCCGATGCCGCCGGTGATATACATGCGTTTTTCCACGATGTTGTCCCAAAGACGTTTGCAGGCATCCAAAAGTTCCTTGTCATCGTATGCCGCCGCCAAATCCGCCATGGCGCAGTACATATAGGTCGCCCGGACCGAATGCCCTTCGGCGGTGTCCTGTTCCCGTACCGGTTTATGACATTGGGAGTAGGCGGGAAGGAAGGGCTTTACGTCCTTAAAAATGTCAATCCAAAGCGGATTTTCATGTTCGGTGACGAGATAATTGGGTTCGCAGCCCCGCCGGTCAATGAAATCCTTTGCCATGTCCATGTATTTGCGGTCGCCGGTTACTTCCGCCAATTTAATCAGTCCGATTTCCACTTCCTGATGTCCGGGTACGGCGCGGCTGTATTTTTCCCGGTGAAAGACATCGCAGATTAAATCCGCAAAGCGGCGCATGATATTCAGGAATCTGTCTTTGCCTGTTACTTTGTAATAAGCCACCGCCGCTTCCAACAGATGTCCGGCGGTATACAGTTCATGTCCTTCCCGCAGGTTTGCCCAGCGGTGTTCCGGTGCGAGGATGGTAAAATGGGTGTTGATATAGCCGTCGGGCTGTTGGGCTTTGCCGATAAGTTCAATGACTTCGTCCGCAGTTTGTTCCAGGGCGGCATCCGGTTCATAGGAAAGGGAATAGGCTACGGCTTCCAGCCATTTTGCCACATCCGTATCCTGGAATACCGCACCCTCAAAGGTTCCTTCCTTTAAACCGGCGGCCACTTGGAAATTGGAGATGCAGTGGCTCGGTTCCGCGTCCGGTATCCGGTCGTTTAATGTTTCCCATTGGTAGGGGATGATCTCTTTTGTGACCAGGCGGGTGTATTTGTTCCAAAAGGAATCGTCCAGCCTTATGTCCTTCAGTGGAAGAAGTTCCAGTTTTTCCATATTTTCTCCGTTTCTGCGCTGCCTTTTCGTTTCCCGCGGGGGTGCGGATGCAGCGCTGACGCAGTACCGGCAGCAGATGCGTTTTGCAGGCGCCGGATTAGTCCCGCGGGGAATTTGGGTTATTTCCGCAAACTGTCACGGATGATTAATTCGCAGTTGATTTTATACAGGTTTTTTTGAATGCTTTCCCTTCCGTTCTCCAGAATGTTTATCATGATTTCCGCCGCTTTGCGGCCGATACGGTTCAGCGGCAGCTTTATGGTAGTGAGGGTAGGGTTGTATGCCTGTGCCACTTCCCGGTTGTCGAAACCGATTAAATCCAAATCCGTGCCGACTTTTAATTCTTCCCTTGCCGTAAACTCATAGACCCCGCCTGCCATAATGTCGTTCATGGCGAAAATGGCAGTGACCGCTTCGTCCATCAGCGTTTTGCAGGCGCATATGCTTTGCGTTTTGTTCCAGTTGCCTTCCTGTATGAGATTGCAGCGGAACGGGATGCCGGCATCCCCCAGGGCGCGTTTATAACCGTTGATGCGCTCTTTTGTATGGAGGCTGGACAGTTCCCCGGCAATCACCCCGATTTTCCGGTTCCCGTTTTTAATGAGGGCGGAGGTTGCCTGGTATGCGGCTTCTTCGTCGTCAAAAATGACCGAAGGGATATCCGGGTTGGAACAGAAGCTGTACGCCAATACCAAAGGAATCGGAAATCCTTGGGGAATGTAATTAATCTTCCGGCAGTGTGCGCCGATGTAAATGATGCCGTCCACCTGCTTCGCCTTCATTTTGTTCAGTTCCGTATCCACCTGCTTTTTGTAAACGTCCCGGTGGTAAAATTCATTGTCATATTTTTTGTAAAGCCGTAAGTTTCCAAGCAGGAAAGTATATCCATGTTCGTCGAAAAATTCATGGATGCCGTCAACGATTTCGGCACAGTTAAATACCGTCAGGTCTTCCGTGATGATGCCGATGGTTTTGGTTGTTTTCAGTTTCAGGTTCTTTGCCATGTAGTTTGGAATGTAGGCCATTTCCTTTGCCGTATCCAGTATTTTCTGCCTGGTGTCTTCCCCAACGTTGGATTTGTTGTTTAATACATTGGATACCGTGGAAATGGAAACACCGCATGCTTTTGCAATTTCCCGTATGGTTGCCATGCCATATCCGCCTTTCCGGTTCCGCCCGTATGGTCGGTGGATCCTTAACGGATATTATAGCACATGCAGTCCGTATAGTAAACCGTTTTAGTGAATCGTTTTACCTTTTTTAGAAAAAAGAATGGATTTCTCCATTCTTTTTTCCATATGATAGTGGTTGCCAAAGTTTTCCGTATCCGATTCCAACGGTTTCGTTTTCAGGGGTCAACCCTTTACGGCACCTGCCGTCATACCTTCGATAAAGTAGCTTTGGAAGCAGAGGAACAATACGAAGATGGGGAAGATGGCGAAGAAGGAACCCACAATCAACAGGTCATAGTTGTTACCGTAAGGGGTAAGCAGCGTCTTCAGACCGATGGGAAGCGTGAATTTCTTACCGTCGCCCAATACCATGAAAGGCCACAACAGGTTATTCCAACTGTTCATACCGTTTAAGATTGCCATTGCCGCAAAGGAAGGCTTCATAATCGGTAAGATAATGCGGAAGAAAATGCCGTATTCCGTACATCCGTCCACACGTCCCGCATCGGGGAGCGCCTTCGGTATGCTGGTCAGGTACTGCCGGAAGAAGAAAATCGTGGAGGCGTTTGCCATACCCGGTATGATGATGGCGGAGAAGGAATTGTACATTCCCAAATCATTTACCAGTACATACATGGGCATTAACAGGATTTCAAAAGGTACCATCATGATTAGCAAAACGCATATAAACAGGAAATTCTTGAATTTGAATTCATAAGCCGCAAAACCGTAAGCAACAAATGCACTTACCAAAAGAACCAGTACCACTTGGACTAAAAGCAGGAACAGGCTGTTCTTAAACCACATCCAGTAGGAATGCTTGCCCGTGAACAGGTACACAAAGTTCTTAAGGCTCATGGTGGAAAAGTCAAAATCAAGGTTTAAACCAAATTTAATGATGTCGGCGCCCGGTTTAAAGGATGCCAGTGTAATTGCATAGAACGGAAGCATCACCAGTAAAAACAGAATGACGAAAAATACGAGGAGCAGGATTCTGGTGATTAATACTTTTGTTCTACCGCCTACGGGGTCTTTTGCTGTTGTCGTAGCTGTTCCCATACTTAATCCTCCTTCTTAAATGTTCCGTTCATAATTAACTGTGCGATATTGATTACCATTGCCACAATTAAGAGTACGATACCAACGGTAGCGGCATAGCCCAGTTTACTCTTTTCAATACCCTGACGGTACAGGTATCCGACAATGGTAAGACCGATGTTCTTCGGCGAGTTGTTGCCGTTGAACATCATGAGGCTTTCGGTAAACATTGCCAAACCTGCGTAAATACTGATGGTAAGTACGTAAATGGTGGTAGGTTTTAACAAAGGCATGGTTATGTACAAAAATTTCTGCCATGAGTTCGCTCCGTCAATGGAAGCCGCTTCGTAATATTCCGTGTCAATGCCCTTCAGACCGGAAAGGAAGTAGAGCATGTTGACGCCGGTCCACCGCCAGCAGGCGATGATGAGCAGGGCTGCCATGGACCATCCGGCAGATTTTAAGGGTTTTAACGGACCTGCGCCGAATAACCCGATGACCTGGTTGAATAACGAAGTCTCCATTTCACCGAACATCAGACGGAAAATGGTACCTGCCACAACGACGGAAGTAAGGGAAGGGAGAAAGAATGCCGATTTAAAGAAATTCTGCCCCCACATGAATTTGTTATCAATCAGTACGGCAAACAGCATGGGGAACGGGATTAACAGAATCAGGGTTCCCACCATGTAGATGACGCTGTTTGAAACAGCCTTTAAGAATACTTTATCGGTTAGCAGCTTAGTGTAATTGCTTAATCCGACCCATTTGGGCTGCTGTCCCATCATTCTTTCCTGAAAGCTCATGGTAAAGGAGCTTCCTAACGGATAAAGCCAAAAAATTAAAAAGGTAAGTATGAAAGGTAATACGAATACATACGGAGCTACCTTTTTGGAATACAAAAATCTTTTGAACATACTATCTTCCTCCTTCCGACATGGTAGCGCCTTCCGGCACAGTTTTCTTTTTATATATTCTTTATAATAATTTTATATAATTAAGGTAAAAATAACTGCCATATATCCTGTTCCATATATGGCAGCTATTATTCAGCGTGTCATAACGCCCGTTTTACCTTTTGCGTATGTGATTACTGTAATTCCTGCTCAATCATTTCCTGAGCTTCATTCAAAGCCTCCGTTACGTCCTGACCGTCTTCGAAGATGGCATTTAACGTAACCGTGCACAGGATGTTGTTGATGGTAGGTGTTGCGGAAACGGACTTGATGGTCCTGATATCGCCTTTTACTTCGTTCAATACGTCAAACGGGTTGTTTACGAAGTATTTTACGAACTGGTTGTCAGGATTGTGTGTTACGTCCTGCATTTCCCATACATCCATGTTGCAAGGGTCGAATCCTAAGGTGTTCCAAATTTCAATGTTAGCATCGGGAGAAATCTTAGCATAGGTTAAGAAATCTTTTGCAAGCTGAACGTCTTTTGCAGTCTTGGTAACAACCGTACCGGTACCGCCGCCACCAACGGACATCAGAGGCTCACCTGCTTTAACCGGAAGGGGAGCGATGGCAATTTTGCCTGCAAACTGGTCCATGTAGTTGGTGTAACGGGACATTTCCCAAAGAGGCATTAACTGGCATGCATATTTCTCAAGGTTGTATTCACCCCTCGCTTCATCCGTATCCGGCTGTCCCCCGGCGATGGTAGCGATTACGTTGTTATCCTGGAAATCTTTTAACATGGTCAGACCGTCAATCATAGCCTGGGAATTTACCTGCGGATTACCGTCCGCGTCCACGAAATCCGTGTTAGCCTGTGCAAGAATGATGGATTCCTGCCATGTAGCGGAGGTATCTGCCGTACACATGTAAACGCCTGTTTCCTCATAGAGCTTGATGCCGGCTGCCTTGAAATCATCCCATGTCTTGATGGTGGTGTAGTCAATGCCTGCTTTTTCAAGAAGCTCCGTGTTATAGAAAGCAACCATAGCGCCTACGTGGGTAGGGAATCCGTAAATGGTGCCGTCTTTGCTGTAGATTTCCAAACGGGACTGTACGATATCAGCTTTGTAAGGCTCTACGGCGTCATTCAATGCTTCCAGCGGTACATCATCGCCTGCAAGGAAATCAGGGAACCTTCCCAACTCAATGTCGGAGATATCCGGTGCGCCTTCGCCAGTCTGTACGGCGATAAGAAGTTTGTTGTGCATATCATCGTAAGGCATAACCGTTACGTTCAATTTAATCTGTCTGTCAGGATTTGCTTCGTTCCATTTCTAGAGCATGGTCTCGAAATGCTGTCCGTGGAGTTCAACGAATGTCCAGTATTCCAATTCCGTTGCGCCTTCGCCTGCGCCGCCGTCAAGGGTGGATGTTTCCGTGGAGCTTGCTTCGGGAGCCGCTTCTTCCGTGCTTGCTGCGGTTTCTTCCGTACCTGCTGCAGAATCACCGTTTGCTGCCGGAGCAGAATCGCCGCCGCCGCAGCCTGTCAGCAAAAGGGAAGCAACCATTGCGACACTCAGGAGTGCGCTGACTAATTTCTTTTTCATAGTTCTTTTCCTCCTTGTTTCCAACTGTTTTTGGTTTTGCCAAATATTTTAGAAAAAAATGTACTATATAAAATATGTAGCAAATTGCAATTGGGATTTAAAAATAAACAACCCCATGGTTCGTCAATTTGTATATTTTTTATAGGTGCAACATCTCTTTCTGTAAAAAGTGTACAATACTTATCCCGGGTTGTCAATAGAATTTTTTAATATTTTTGAATTTTATTAAATTAATTTAGAAAAAAATTATATCTAAATTAATTTTGCTTTTTTTTTATTTTATTTGCTTGCCAAAGATAATTATATACTATAAAATTTAATTTAAGCTAAACTAATTTATGGATATTTATGAGATAACTGGGAAGGAGCAGAGAATGGCAAAATTAATCATTAACGAGAACAAAAGAATTGGTCGGATCAACGAGGAAATTTATGGTCATTTTGCCGAACATTTGGGCAGGTGTATTTACGAAGGGCTGTATGTAGGGGAGGATTCGGAAATTCCCAATGTGAACGGTATGCGTAAGGACGTGGTGGATGCCTTAAAAGAAATGAAGATTCCCGTACTGCGGTGGCCGGGCGGCTGTTTTGCGGACGAGTACCACTGGAAAGACGGTATCGGCCCTAAGGAAAACAGGAAGAAAATGATTAATACCCATTGGGGCGGCGTGCTGGAAGATAACAGTTTCGGTACCCATGAATTTATGGAATTGTGCGAACAGCTTGGCTGCAAAACTTACGTAAACGGGAACGTGGGGAGCGGTACGGTACAGGAAATGTCCGAATGGGTGGAATACATGACTTTTGACGGCGTATCGCCGATGGCGGACCTGCGCAGGAAAAACGGCAGGGAGAAACCCTGGAAAATCGATTATTTCGGGGTCGGTAACGAGAACTGGGGATGCGGCGGCAATATGACGCCGGAATATTACGGCAATTTATATAGAAGATACCAAACATACGTAAGGAATTATGACAATGCCAATCCGATTGCAAAGATTTGCGGCGGCGCCAACGTGGACGATTACCATTGGACAGAGCAGGTGCTTTCCACGACCCATGACCATGTGCCGAAGGAGCTGCACGGACTGATGGACGGGCTGTCCCTACATTATTATGTGCATCCGGGCGGATGGGAAAATAAGGGAAGCGCTACGCAGTTTGATGAAAAGGAATGGTTCCGTACCATGAAAAAGGCGTGGTTCATGGAGGAACTGGTTAAGAAGCACGGCGATATTATGGATAAGTACGACCCGGAAAAGAACATCGGCATGATTGTGGATGAATGGGGATGCTGGTTTGATGTGGAGCCGGGCACCAATCCGGGATTTCTGTACCAGCAGAATACCATGCGGGATGCGCTGGTAGCCTGTGTGACACTGAATATTTTCAACAAACATTGTGACCGCGTGAAAATGGCGAATATTGCGCAGATGGTGAATGTGCTGCAGTCCGTGATACTGACGGAAGGGGAGAAAATGATACTGACCCCTACCTACCATATTTTCCATATGTACAAGTACCACCAGAACGCGCAGCTTTTGGAAAGTTTCATGGAGACGGAGGAAATCGGCGTGGAGGATTACCGTGTGCCGGATATCAGCGAATCCGTTTCCGTGGACGGGGAAGGCAATATCCACATTACGCTGGGAAATCTGTCCGTAACGGATGCAAAGGAAATCGAGGTGCTGTTTGCCGGCAAAAAGGCGGAAAAGGTGGAGGCTGCCATCCTGACCGGAAGCATGGATGCGTACAATACGTTTGACGAGCCGGAAAACGTAAAGGAAAAGGAATTTACGGATTACACCGTGACGGAGGGCGGAAGCATTAAGCTGACGGTTCCTGCCTGTGCGGTAATCCATATGGAAGTGAAGGCATAAGTGGCGGAGCGCATCTGCCGCAGGTGTCTGGCAAAAGAGATGCCGGATGCGGAATATTATAAAAATATGTATGATTACATCAGCCGTTTGGATGAGGACATTAAAACGCCGGATTCCCTGTACGAAGAAAGGCTGGCAGCCTGTCGGGAATGCGGCAGCCTGTTAAACGGCATGTGCCGGATGTGCGGGTGTTTCGTGGAAATGCGGGCGGCAGTGGTTAAAAACCACTGCCCCGCCGTCCACGCAAAATGGTAAACCGGCGGAGGCAGGGATTATGGGAAAGTCAGGAGGATATGAGATGAGTGCAAACAAGGAATTGGAATATAACACGGTTTGGATAGCGCAGCGTGCGGACCCTTATGTGGTAAAGGATGCTTCCGGCAGCTATTATTTTACCGCAAGCGTTCCGGCTTATGACAGTATCGTGCTGCGGAAATCGGATACGCTGGAAGGGCTGGCACAGGCGGAAGAAACGGAAATATGGCATAAACACGAGTCCGGTCCCATGAGTAAACATGTGTGGGCGCCGGAGATGCATTTCCTGTTCGGCAAGTGGTATGTATATTTTGCCGCAGGGGAAAAGGACGATATATGGAAAATACGCCCTTATGTGCTGGAATGCCAGGGACCGGACCCCATGAAGGACGCGTGGGTGGAGCTTGGGAAAATGCAGCGCGCAGATGAGGACGAGTTTTCTTTTGAGGCTTTTTCGCTGGATGCCACTATCTTTGAAAATAAGGGGAGTTACTATTACATTTGGGCGGAGAAAACGGGTGTGGGCAGGCAGATTTCCAACCTTTACATTGCCCAAATGGAGAGCGCGAACAAGTTAAAGACGGTCCAGGTTCTTCTGACCACGCCGGATTACGATTGGGAACGCCACGGATTCTGGGTAAACGAAGGTCCTGCGGTTCTTAAACGGAACGGGAAGATTTTCGTGACTTATTCTGCCAGCGATACGGGCGTTAATTACTGCATAGGGATGATGTCGGTAAGTGAGGATGCGGAGCTTTTGGACCCCAGGGCATGGAAGAAGGAGCGCTATCCGGTGCTTAAGACCGATGCGGAAAAGGGAATTTACGGACCGGGGCATAACTCCTTTACGGTGGACGGGGAAGGCAATGATATCATGGTATTCCACGCACGCACGGAAACGGAAATCGTGGGAGATCCGCTGTATAATCCAAACCGCCATGCCATGCTGATGAAATTCGGATGGGATGCGGACGGGAATCCGGTGTTTCATTTTTAACATTTAATTAACTAAGCGGGCGGAATAATGGGTGAAATGTTTATTGGGATAAAGGGAACGGAAGTGAATACGGACTACCTGACGGGGTTGTTTAACCGCAGGGGGCTAAACGACGTGTGGGAGCAGCTTCCATTAGATACTATGGTTCACTGCATTTACATTGATGTGGACAATTTCAAGCTGGTGAATGATATTTACGGACATTCCAAAGGGGATGAACTGCTGGTTTTCATCGGCCGTCTGTTGCGGAAGATATTTGAAGGACAGATTGTGGTGCGGATGGGCGGCGATGAGTTCGTAATTATCTGCGACGGCAAACAAAGCGCGTCCCATGTGGAAAAGCTGTTTCCGGTACTTCAGGATGGTTTAAAGAGCGGGGAATTTGGTGAAAGCATTGAAGCGATGCTGTCTTTCAGTATCGGCGTTATATACAGTCAGTGGGTGAGGGACGGTTTGAACCGTATCCTGCAGCAGTGTGATGAAGCGATGTATTTCGTAAAAAAGAACGGTAAGGGCAGCTACATCGTATATGACCAAATCAAAGGGCATGTTGAAAAACAGAAAGCCATAAAGGACAGAGCGCTTTTAGCAATGGAGCGGGAGGAAATGCAGATTCTCCTGCGCCCGGTGATTTACCTGCAGACTTCGGAGGTATATGCCGCCGAAGTGGTGCTTCATTGGAACTTTCCCGGTTTGGGCGTACTGACGGAGGTGGAATTTATGCCGGTGTTCGTACAGTACGGGATTGTGGCGCAGGTAGACGCTTTTGTCTTTGAACAGATCTGTCTTTGGAAAAACCAGTGGAAAGGCACGGCATTGGAACATTTGGATGTTTATATGAAGATATCCGGCCTTTATATCATGCAAAAAGACGGGATAAGGAATATCCGGCGCTGTTTGGAGAAGTATCAGGTCTTCCCAGGGGAAATTAAGCTGTGCATTGAGGAGAACGATTTCCTGGAGAATAAGGACCGGCTGCATTTTGCGGTGGAATCGTTGATTTACATAGGACTCGGGGTAGCCATAAACAATTTCGGGTCCGCGTCTTCCCTTATGGTTCTGCAGAACATTCCTTCACAGATTTTAAAGCTGGATGCGAAGCTGACGGTGGCGGAAGGACAAAGCGGTGCTGCGCCGCATATTCTGCGTAATGTCATAAGTCTTGGCAGGGATTTACACCGTTATATTGTGGCGCAGGAAATCAGGAATGCGGGGCAGGTGGAACTGCTTGCCAATTACGGGGCACAGTTCGGTACCGGCGATTTTTACGGGGATGCGGTGGAGGAACCGGAATTCCACCAAAAATACGGAAAGAGATTATTTCTGACGGGCAACAGGTTTCCGGTCCGCTATTCCTTTGACGGGCACCTTCGGGATGAGAAAGGTGAATATGAAGGGGAATATGTGGGAAAGGGACTTGGGTATGCCGATGGTGTTGTCCGCTCCCAGCAGGCGCTTGTTTTTCCCGGTGGAAGGGTGAAGGAAAACTTGGTGATGCTGCCGAAGAAAATTATGCACAGCGATAATTACTCCATTTGTTTTTGGGTATATCCCGAAATTGAGCAAGCATGGACCAGTGCAGTATATGTGACATTTGCGGATGGCTTCTTAAGTCTAATTCCGGGGACTGGACAGGGTACATTCTGTTTTCGGATTAAGGACGACAGGGACCCGAACGAATGGCATGATATTTTCTGCAGGCAGGCGCTGCCGGAACAATGGTCTTATGTATGTGCCACTTATGACATGGTAACGGGCATATCGAAACTGTATTTTAACGGTCTGCTGGTGGGAAGCCGGGAACATGTCCCAAGTTTAAAGGTGGCGGAAAAGGTCATGCTGGGTGGCGACGAGTACCAAAATTCGTTCCAGGGGAAGCTGGCGGGCGTGGAGTTTTACCATTATGTGGTTTCGGCGGAATTTGTGCAAAAGAAGTTCCAGGAGTTCCAAAAGGACGGGACGTTTTTGGGGACGGACGGAAAGAAATAAGGGTATGGCAGATAAATCTGCCATACCCTTATTTCTTTCCAAGAACCGGCATTGTGTTGCATTCGGACTTGACAGGTGTTTGTGGAAAGTGTATAATTCAAACATGGCGTACACGAGCACGCAATAGTAACTTGCACACTAGCAGAGGACAGGAAATGTTTTTCCAAACGGAAAAAGCAAAAAAGTGCCATATAAGCCCTGAAAAGAAAGAACACAAAAAAATACCCCAACCATTATCGTCCCCGCAAAGAACAGATAAAACCGTTAGGATATTTTTTGTATTCGTTTATTTTAAAGCATAATGGCAAAAATGTAAAGCGCCTGTCGGAAAATCGAAGGAGGTTTTTGGATGAATCGGATGAGCAAATGGAAGAAATGGAAAGAAGGGAACAAAAAGGGAGGAAGGATGAAAAGGCTGAGTGCCGCAGTCCTGTCCGCCGCACTTTGTATGTCCCTGCTGGCAGGCTGCGGGGATGGGGCGGAAAAGGGAACGCAGGCGCCGCCGGAAACGCCGGAAGGGACAACCACAGGGGAAACAACGGCTGCAGCGGAGACAAAAGGCGAAGAAGGAAATGCATCTTCGGAGGAAAAGGTAATCGTGGAATTTTGGAATGTATTTACCGGTTCCGACGGTGATATCCTCCGTCAGATTGTGGACAATTATAATAAGACGAACACGGATCATATCGAAATCCGTATGGATATCATGCCCAATGACCAGTTGCAGCAGAAACTGCCTGCGGCAATCGCCACCGGAACGGCGCCGGATTTGGTTTTGTTTGGGGTGGAGAATATAGCTCCTTATGTGAGCAACGATTCCCTGGAAGATATCAGCGACTTTTGGGAAGTGACGGGGGTGGATAAGAACAACATTTTGGAAAATGTACTGGAATTATCCCATGTGGACGGAAAATTATACGGGACACCCATGCAGTATAACGTAAGTTACCTGTACTGGAACAAGGATTTGTTCGCGGCAGCGGGACTGGACCCTGAAAAAGCGCCGGAAACCATGGAAGAACTGGCACAGTATGCGGAAAAACTGACGGATCCTTCCAAGAACCAGTTCGGGCTTGCGATGCCTACCAGTGTGACTTACATGCAGTTCCTGTGGGCAAACGGCGGTGATGCGGATGATCCTGCCACAAACCAGAATCTCCTGGATTCGGAAGAAAATTTAAAAACGCTGGAATGGCTGCAGGACCTGATGGTGAATAAGAAAGTATCGCCGGAAAACATTACGGGACCGGAAGCGGATACCATGCTTCAGGCAGGGCAGATTGCCATGTATATGAGCGGACCGTGGCAGATTAACGGACTGCGGGAACAGGGAATCAATTTCGGCATTGCTCCCTGTGTGGCAGGCAGCGCCGGGGCGTTTTCACCGGCAGGCGGATGCAGCTACGTGATTCCGAAAGGGACGGAAGAAAGCCGGAAACAGGCGGCCTATAAGTTTATGCAGTATTGGCTGACGGATGATATATTAAAGGAATGGTCACAGAAAAACGGATTCCCCGTTTGGTCCAAAACGCTGATGGAAGACCCGGAGATTCAAAATGATGAGGTGTTAAGCGCCATTTCCAAGGCTACGGAGATTGGCCGTTCCTATAATTTGGGATATGCCCTGGCAAGCCAGATTGATAATGACGTGATGATTCCCATGTTTGAAAAGGTCATGACGGGGGCGGCAAAACCGGAAGACGCTCTTAAAGAGGCAGTGGAAGCCATGGACAGGGTTCTTGCACAGCCGTAGTTTTGGCAGAATCGAGGGATTATGGGAAAAAGCAGAAAAAGTTTCAGGAACAGGAAAAGCAAGTATGCGGCGCATAACCAAAAGAGCGCATATCTCTTTCTGCTGCCGTCCATGCTTATCTTGTCCGTGTTTATTTTTGTCCCGTTGGCAGCATCCCTGTTGATCAGCATTACGGACATGAATATATTTATGAAAGATGTATCTTTTGTAGGGTTAAAGAATTTTACCCGCCTGTTTGCGGACCGCAGGGTAGGCAATGCCACATTTAACAGTCTGTATTTTACGCTGCTGGAAGTGCCTTTGCAGATAGGGCTTGCCCTTCTTCTGACCATGTGTCTGGCAAAAAATAACCGGTATTGCAAATTGCTGCGTTCCGTTTATTACCTGCCGTTTGTCTGCTCCATGACCGCAATCGGAATCGTGTGGTCCATGCTGTTGGATCCCAACATGGGATTAATCGCTTATTGGCTCAAACAGGCGGGATTCCAAACGGTTTCGTTTTTAAAAAATCCGGACCTCGCCATGCCTACGGTGATTGCGGTAACGGCATGGAAGGGGTTCGGGTATACGCTGACGCTGCTGGCGGCGGCAGTATTGAACATTTCCCAGTCGCTTTACGAGGCAGCGGAGATGGACGGGGCAGGAGGTCTTCAGAAATTTGTACATATTACGGTTCCGGGAATATGGCCTACCATCAGTTTTTGCATTGTCACCACGACCATAGGCGCAATGCAGATGTTTGACCAGGCATATGTCATGACGCAGGGAGGACCGTTGAACCGGACGGAAACCGTGGTGCAATATATTTACGACAGGGGATTCCAGACGGCGCCCAATGATTTGGGGTACGCTTCCGCCATTTCCGTGTATCTGTTTTTAATTGTGGCATTCCTGACCTTTGTGTTAAAAAGGTTTATCCTGGGCAGAGGGGAGGATACGGATGAGTGAAAGGAAAGTAAATAAAACAGCACGACAGAATACGGGAGAAAATAGGACCGGGAATCGAAGAATAAGGAAAATAAAGTTTACCGGGGCCGCCGGTTTTGTATTTACATTTTTTGTGGCGGTTACGGTACTGGTTCCGATTTTGTGGCTGCTTGTTTCTTCGTTTAAGACGGATACGGGTGTCATAAAGTTCCCGCCCCGTTTCTTCCCGGAGGAATGGACGCTGCACCAGTATCTGTACGTGGGGGAAAGTATCCCCATTTTCCAAATGACAAGAAATACCGTGGTGTTTGCGGGAGGGGTGACGGTGGTGAGCCTGCTGTTTGACTCCATGGCGGGATATGCGTTTGCGCGGATGCGTTTCAGGGGTTCCAAACTCCTGTTTTCCATTATCCTGCTGACCATGATGGTTCCGTTCCAGATTATTATGACGCCCCTATACATAGAAGTCTATAAGCTGAACCTTTTGGACACTTATTTGGGGTTAATACTGCCCCGCGCTACCAGCGCGTTCGGGATTTACATGATGAGTTCTTTCTTTGAAGGGCTGCCGAAATCGCTGGAGGAATCGGGACGGATAGACGGCATGAGTGAATTCAGGATTTACCGCTCCATTATGCTGCCGCTTTGCAAACCGGCTTTGGTAAGCCTTGGCATATTCCATTTCATGAATAACTGGAATGATTTGCTGTATCCCCTGATGCTGACCAGTTCGCAGAGCCGGAGGACGTTGTCGGCGGGACTGGCGGTCCTGGTGGGAAATAAGGTGATTAAATACGGACCGACCCTTGCGGCTACCATGATTTCACTGACACCGTTGCTGGTTTTATACATATTCTGCCAGAAATATTTTGTGGAGGGAATTGCGGTGTCGGGCATGAAAGAGTAGGATACGGTGACACAGTACAAAACAAAATGAAAGGTATATAAATGGTAAAAAAAGAAAAATGGAAAAGGAAAAATCACATATTATTTTAAACCGGAATTTTATAAAAGGTGAAATCGATCCAAGGATATACGGTTCCTTTGTGGAACACATGGGGCGGGTGGTGTATTCGGGCATTTACGAACCCGGACATGAAACGGCGGATGAGGACGGGTTCCGTCAGGATGTGCTGGAAAAAGTGAAAGAAATGGGGGTAACGGCAGTACGCTACCCGGGAGGAAATTTCGTTTCCTGCTATGACTGGCGCGACGGGGTGGGACCGGTGGAAAAACGTCCCCGCAGGCTGGAAATTGCATGGCGTTCCATAGAAACCAACGAATTCGGGACCAATGAGTTTATGAAATGGGCGGCTAAGGCGGGCATAGAACCTGTATTTGCCGTCAACCTTGGGACAAAAGGGATTGAAAATGCGGTATCGCTGGTGGAATACTGCAACATAAAGGAAGGAACCTATTACAGCGATTGGCGCCGGGAACACGGCGCCGCAGAACCATACGGCATTAAGACATGGTGCCTTGGCAATGAAATGGACGGGGACTGGCAGATTGGGCATAAGACCGCGCAGGAATACGGAAGGCTGGCACAGGAAACGGCAAAGGCAATGAAACAGGTGGACAGCCGTATTGAAGTGGTTTCCTGCGGCAGTTCCAAGTCGGACATGCAGACCTATCCCGAATGGGAGGCAGAAACCTTAAAGTATACGTATCCTTATGTGGATTATATCTCCCTTCACCAGTATTATGGGGGACAGGAACTCGGGACGGATAATTTCCTTTCCCAGTCGCTGGATATGGAGGAATACATACGGACCGTCATAGGAACCTGTGATTACGTCAAAGCGTGGAAGCGTTCCGGTAAGACGATATCCATCAGTTTTGACGAATGGGGGGTATGGTCCATGCCGGACCGGGAGGTGGCTGCAGCCGTGGACGAAAGTCCCTGGCAGGTGGCTCCCCATTTGAGCGAACAGATTTATTCCATGGAAGATGCCCTGCTGTTTGCCAGCATGATGATGAATTTCCTGAAATATGCCGACCGGGTTAAAATTGCCTGTCAGTCGCTGTTAACGAATATCAGCGCAGCAGTCATGACGGAAGAAAAAGGCGGGGTATGGGTACAGCCCATCTACTACCCGTTTATGCACATGGCAAATTACGGAAGGGGAAAAGTCTTACAGGGGGCGGCAGAGCTGCCGGCTTATGACTGTACGCTGAGGAAACAGGTTCCTTACGTGGATTATGTGGCGGTTCACAATGAGGAAAGAAAAGAAGTGGTTCTGTTTGCGGTTAACCGCGCCCAGGATGAGGTGACCGGGCTTACCGTGGAATTACAGGGTTTTCAGGCGGTGGAAATCATCGGACATACCACGATGTGTACGGAAGACAGGAAGACCACCAATTTGGCGGATCATGATGCGGTAAAACCCAAACCGTATGACGGCAGCAGACTGGAGGAAAATATTTTAATCAGCCAGCTTCCCCCTTTGTCCTGGAATATGGTACGGATTGGAATTCTGTGATAAAATAAGTTATCTTTTATCACAGGAGGAACGGAAGTGGCAGTAACGGCAAAAGAACTGGCGCAGATGTGCGGTGTTTCAAGGATGACGGTACACCGGGCGCTGACGGATACGGGCAGGATTAACCCCCGTACCAAGGAAATGATACTGGCAAAAGCAAAGGAGTGCGGCTACCGGCCGGATTTGCTGGCGAGGGGATTGGTAAAAGGACAGACGTTTTATATCGGGGTTGTGGTATTGGATGTAAATAACCGTTATTTTGCCCAAATGCTCAGTGCCATAGAGATGGAAGCGAGAAAACAGGGATATTTTGTCAACATTACCCTGCATGAGCAGAATAAGGAAATGGAAAAGGAGCAGTTGGAACGGCTGGCGGATTACCATGTGGACGGAATCATCCTTTCTTCGGTCAACCAGGGGGAGGCGTACAGGGAATTCCTGCAAAGCCTGGATACCCCCATCGTCACGATTGGAAACCGGATTGCGGACGGCATACCTTTTGTGGGAATCGAGGAGAAAAAAGCGGCAAGGGAAGCGACGGAGACGATTTTACGGAAAGGATACGGAAAAATCGTGTTCGTCTGTCCGCCGTTAGAGCGGAATGGAAAAGAAAATACCCATGTACACCAGCAGCGTTTGGAAGGTTTCCGGGAAGCGGTGGCAGAATGGGAAGGGCAGTGCGGCAGTGCAGGAAAGGTGGAAGCCGTCGTAATCGGGAAAAATAAGGATTACATGGAAAAAGCGTATGGGGAGCTGGACCAAACGGGACGGCGGACGGCTTTTTTCTGCGCGGGAGATATTTTCGCACTGGAAATTATGAAATACATGAACGGAAAAGGAAAAAGGGCAGGAAAGGATTATGGGATTATGGGCTTTGACTGCATCGATACGCTGCAATATGTGACGCCGAGGCTCAATACCATTTATAATCCCGTGGAACCGGTGGCGAAAGAAGCAGTGAAACTGTTGTTTGGACTGATGAACGGGGAGGAGGGATTGCCGGAAAGCGTGGTTTTGGATGGGGAGATGGTGGATGGGGAGACTTTGTAGCGGGGGATGAATGCGGGAGGACGCAAAAACCAGGAGCGGAACCCCCTGCCCGGTTTGTTCCTGCCTCCCTGTGCTTCCCCTGCCGGTATCTGTTCAAACCTGATGGCAAAAACGGGCTGTTTCTAATTGTGCCCGGCCGTCGGTTTCTGACCACGGCGGCGAAACTCCTCACAAGGTATTTCCCGTTCCGCGAAATACCTTGTTCGTCAAACAACGCCGCCTAAAGCGGTCAGAAACCGACGACCGGGCACAATAAGAAACAGCACCATTTTTTGGAACAGGTTTTGAACAGATACCGGCAGGGGAAGCACAGGGAGGCAGGAACAAACCAGGCAGGGAGTTCCGCTCCTGGTTTTTGCTGGTTACCAAAAAATGTTATGTCATATCATAGCTTTTCTTTTTACTCTACCCAGCACGGGAGGGCGTTTTTTGGAGGGCGGCGGCAGCGGGATTGCCTGTCCCGGATTTTCCGTGCTTCGTTTTCGGCGGGAGTTTCTTAGCAGAATACGGATACCTAAGGGAAACCGTGCATGGATGCACGGTTTAGCCCGATTCGGCATGGATGCCGATA
>CAJUMD010000023.1 GCA_910587275.1 uncultured Kineothrix sp. | reverse complement strand
CGCTGTTGAAATGGGAGACAATCACCTGGTCGCTCTGCAGAGTTCCCAAAAACTGGCCGAACTGCTGTACCACTTCATCCCCCACGATGATGCCAAGCCCGTCGTTAATCTTACGGAAATCATCGATATCCATGAACATCACGGCGACCACGCTTTTATCGTCCTGCGCCCAGCGGACGAAATTTCCCAAAAGGCGGACAAAATAATTCCGGTTATACAACCCGGTCAGGATGTCATAATAAGCCATGTAAGTCAGTTCCTCATCCTGACTCTTGAACTTCGTAATATCTTTAAAGCGGATGACTTTCTCCAACGGTTTCCCGTCTTCCCCGTAATTCACCGTAGCCTCGCATTCCATCCACCTGCCGCCCGTCAGCGCCACCGTCAGGCTGTCGCCGGTTAATCCCCTCCGCTCGGCAAACAGCAGTTCCTGCAGGGAATGCCTGTATTCTTCCTCCACGAAATCCGGAATCTTCCCGAAATCTTCCTCGCTTTCCACGTTCAAATCAAAAAAGGAAGTCCAGTTTGCCAGTGTCCTTATTTTCCCCGATTCAAAATTGTAATACAGAATTGCGCTGCTGGACGTCTTACATATCATTTCAAACATCTGCTCGTCGCTGGTGATTGCCGGATTCGCTTCCTGCCTCACATCGTGCCGTCCCATTTTTCCATCCATTTTTTATACATCCTTCCCTGCCATAAAACCGTCCCCACCCGTCGTTTGCCTTATTTTTTTGTAATATACCCCTGCGCTTTTAATAATTCCGCACAAAGTACCGCACCGCCTGCCGCACCCCGTACCGTATTGTGGGACAGTCCCACGAATTTCCAGTCATAAACCGTATCTTCCCGCAAACGTCCGACGCTGATGCCCATACCGTTTTCGTAATCCACGTCCATCGTTACCTGCGGACGGTTATCTTCCTCCAAATACCGGATAAACTGCTTCGGCGCGCTGGGAAGCGAAAGCTCCTGCGGTACCCCCTTAAAGTTCACCAGCATCTCCACCAATTGTTCTTTCTGCGCTTTTTTCCTGAATTTCACGAATACGGCCGCCGTATGCCCGTTCAGTACGGGAACACGGATACACTGGCAGGTGATGACCGGCGAAACGGCGGGAACGATCACGCCGTCCTTGATTTCCCCCCAAATCCGGAGGGGTTCTTTCTCGCTTTTTTCTTCCTCGCCGCCAATATAAGGGATGATATTGCCTTCCATCTCCGGCCAGTCACGGAACGTCTTTCCTGCGCCGGAAATCGCCTGGTACGTGGTCGCCACAACCTCATAAGGTTCCAGTTCCTTCCATGCGGTCAGTACCGGCGCATAGCTTTGGATGGAGCAGTTGGGTTTTACCGCCACAAATCCGCGCTCCGTCCCCAGTCTTTTCTTTTGGAAATCAATGACTTTCATATGGTCCGGGTTAATTTCCGGCACCACCATCGGTACGTCCGGCGTCCAGCGGTGGGCGCTGTTGTTGGAAACCACAGGGGTCTCCGTTTTGGCATATTCTTCCTCAATCTTCTTGATTTCTTCCTTCGTCATATCCACGGCGCTGAACACGAAATCCACTTCCGCCGCCACTTTCTCCACTTCGTTTACGTTCATGACCACCAGTTTCTTCACCGCTTCCGGCATGGGCGCAGTCATTTTCCAGCGGTCCCCTACCGCTTCCTCATATGTCTTCCCCTCGGAACGCGGGCTTGCCGCAATGGTCGTCACCTCAAACCATGGATGGTTTTCCAGCAGGGAGATAAACCGCTGTCCTACCATGCCTGTTCCGCCTAAAATTCCTACCCGTAATTTTTCACTCATAATATCTGCTCCTCACTTTTCTGGATTTTCTATCTTGTACTTTTCTTATACCTTTATGCCTTTTCCTTTAACCAACTGCGCTCCAAAAACGTACGGCATGCACATATGGCTTCCTTCATGGCTTCCTGTGACGGTGCCCCGGCGGTCAGCCTTTTCTCCACGCATGTCTCCAGTCTGACGGCATCGTATATGTCCTCCTCAAAGAACGGGCTGATTTCCTTTAATTCCTCCAGGGAAAGCGCATCGATGGACGTATTTTTTTCAATGCAGGAAAGCACCAGCCGGCCGATGATTCCATGGGCATCCCGGAAAGGTACGCCCTTCCCCACCAAATAATCCGCCGCATCCGTAGCGTTGGTAAAGCCCTTCATGGCACTCTCGGCCATAACTTTACGCCGGAACTTCATCGTCTTTAACATACCGTTAAACAGCGCCAGACAACCCTTCACGGTATCGATGGCATCGAAGGAAAGCTCCTTATCCTCCTGCATATCCTTATTATATGCCAACGGAATTCCTTTCATCGTGGTAAGGATGGATACCAGCGCACCATACACCCTTCCGGTCTTGCCGCGCACCAGTTCCGCAATGTCCGGGTTTTTCTTCTGCGGCATAATGCTGCTTCCCGTGGAATAGGCATCGTCAATTTCCACAAAACCGTATTCATTGGAATTCCATAAAATAATTTCCTCACTGAACCGGCTTAAATGCATCATAACCGTGGAAAGCGCCGACAGAAACTCAATCAGGTAATCCCTGTCCGCCACGGAATCCATGCTGTTAAGCGTAGGTCCCTCAAACCCAAGCAGGGAAGCCGTATAGCCCCGGTCTAACGGATACGTGGTTCCCGCCAGCGCGCCGGAACCGAGCGGACAGTAATTCATCCTGCCGTATATGTCCTTCAGCCTTAAGCTGTCCCTTTTAAACATTTCAAAATATGCGCCCATATGATGTGCCAGCGTAACGGGCTGCGCTTTCTGCAAATGGGTAAAACCGGGCATATAAGTGTCCAGGTTTTCCTCCATCAAGGTCAAAAGGGTATGTAACAGTCCTTCCACTTCCTCCGCCACATGCACCACTTCCGCCCTCGTATACAGTTTCATGTCAAGCGCCACCTGATCGTTGCGGCTCCTGCCCGTATGCAGTTTCTTCCCTGCCTCCCCGATCCTTTGGATTAAGTTCGCCTCCACAAAACTGTGGATATCCTCATATTCGTCCGTAATTTCCAGCCTTCCGCCTTTCACGTCCTCACGGATGCCGGTCAATCCTTTCACGATACGGTTCTTTTCATCCTCCGTCAAAATCCCCTGTTTCTCCAACATCACCGCATGGGCAATGCTCCCCTCGATGTCTTCCTCATAAAACTTCCGGTCAAAAGAAATGGAAGCGTTAAAACGGTAGACCAGTTGATCCGTCTCCTTTGTAAACCGACCGCCCCAAAGCTGCGCCATGGTAATTTCCTCCAAATTCGTACAATATATATGACATTCTGATTTTGATAGTACCATATTTGGAAATGATTTTCAATCTTTTTGCGGACTTTGGTGAAATTCGGGGGAACAGTTCACACCCCTTTTTCGCGCTTCATATAATATAGTATATTCCGAACAGGAGGAATCTTATGGAACAACCACTTTTGGAGCTCAAAGACATATGCTACTCCTACCACAGCCTGGAAGGCGAAACACCCGCCCTGTCCCATGTATCGTTCCGTATTTACAAAGGCGAGTTTACCGCCATTGTGGGACCTTCCGGCTGCGGCAAATCCACGCTGCTTAACATGATTGCCGGACTGACCGCCCCCGAAAGCGGCGAAATCATTTTTCATGGCGGCAGCCCGGAACAGGTCACGCAGCAGCCCTGTACCCTTACCCCGTCCTGCCCCCGCATCGGCTACATGCTCCAGCATGACCACTTGTTTGAATGGCGCACCATTTACCAGAATGTCATACTGGGACTGGAAATCAACCACATGCTTACCCCCGAACGAAAAGAACGGGCCATACAGCTTTTAAAGGACTATGATTTATACAAATTCAGGGACAAGAAGCCGAACGAACTGTCCGGCGGCATGAAACAGCGCGCCGCCCTGATCCGTACGCTGGTGCTGGAGCCGGAACTCCTGCTCCTTGACGAACCCTTCAGCGCGCTTGACTACCAAACCAGACTGTCCGTTTCCTCCGACATCTGCAGCATCATCCGCTCCACGGGTAAAACGGCGCTTTTAATCACCCACGATCTGTCCGAAGCCATCAGTCTTGCCGGACGCATCCTCGTCCTCGGACGCCGTCCCGCCACCCTCAAATGTGACATTCCCGTCCGCCTGACGCTTACGGATGATTCTCCCCTTGCCTCAAGGAACGCCCCCGAATTTAAGGATTATTTCAACCGATTATGGAAGGAGATTTCAGATGAAAACCACAGACAACCTGAGTTTTCAGGAAAAATATGAACGTGACTGCCAAAGGAAACGCCGCATGGTAATCCTCGCCCGCATCCTGCTCCTTGCCGTTTTCCTTCTCCTATGGGAAGGCGCCACGAGGGCAGGCTATGTGGATTCCTTTTTTTTCAGCAGCCCCAGCCAGGTCCTGCTGTGCTTCGCCGGTATGGTAAAGGATTATTCCTTTTTTACCAATACGGGAATCACTTTATTGGAAACCATTGCCAGCTTCCTTTTGGTTTTTGTAATCAGTATGTTGTCCGCCACGCTTTTATGGCATTCCAAAAAATGTTCGGAAGTCCTTGAACCCTATCTGGTGGTCTTAAACAGTCTCCCGAAATCAGCCCTTGCCCCCTTATTCATTGTATGGCTGGGTACCGGAATAAATACCATTATTGTAGCGGGAATCTCCGTCGCCGTCTTCGGATCAATCATCAACCTGTACACGGGTTTCCGGCAGGTGGACGGCGAAAAAATAAAACTGATTTATACCCTGGGCGGCGGGAAACGGGATGCCTTCTTTAAAGTAGTGCTCCCCGGCTCCATCCCTACCATTTTAAGCAACATGAAGGTAAACATCGGTCTCGCCCTGGTGGGCGTAATCATCGGGGAATTCCTCGCGGCACGAAGGGGGCTCGGATACCTGATTATTTACGGGTCACAGGTGTTTAAACTGAATATGGTCATAACATCCATCATCATCCTCTGCGTGATTGCCATGGGGTTATATGAAGGAATACAAGTGTTGGAACGCTGCTACCGGAAACGGATTTAAACACCCCGCGGCAGGCAGCGGGACATCAAACTTACAACGCTGCAGGAAGCGGGGTATTGCCCCTCGCGGCAGCCGCCAAATATCCGCACAAATGCGGCTGCCTGGCCCGTTGCCCGCTGGAATTCCCATCCCATTCCTGCATATGGCGGATTCTCATTTGGGCAAATTGTATTCCATCCGCCGGACATTCCTTGCGGCGCTTCAGTCATATGGTAAGTATTTGATGTAAAATTATCCACAGGGAATCCTCCTCTTTTTGTTTAAATTGTTACCATTCACACGCAAAGATATCTATGAACATAATATGGTTAAAAGCGACTTATACCTTTCCGTTTCATTTTTTATGTCTTCATCGGTAACACCGTAATACAGATATATCTTTTTGAACAGTTTTTTCAACCGCTTCATGTTTTTCTTATCCCCGCTGAACGAGCCGTCAATCACCTGCCAGACAGTTTCCACCCCTATCTGCATCATACAGTCCCCGGGACATTTTATTTCATATATGTGGAAATCCAAAGGGAAGATATCCTCAGCGATTTCCGCAGCCTTATTGTTCCGTTCCTGAATCTGCTCCAAAAATGCCTTTATAGTTCCCACATCTTCCCCTTCAGGCGCTTCCACATCCATCAGCTCCCCGAGCAGTTCCGGGCGCTGGCGCATTACCAGGGATGCCTTTAAACACCTTCTCTGCTCTAAATAATTATGTGACTTCCGCGAAACCTCCACCGCACCGTATTCCCGTTCCAGCAATTCCACGACTTCCCCCAAAGTATGGGGATTGGCCGTAATCCTCTTTTTTATCCCATTCCGCTTTATTTTGTAAAAGAATTTCCGTATACGTGTTGTGAGTTTCACCTTACCGCCTTTCCCTGCGATAAAAATACTGGTTGGTCCGTCTGCCCCTCCTATCACGGATACGCTGCCTGCGCACTTTCCCATATCTGCATCTCCTTCTCCCAAGCCAATTCAAAAAGCCGGCCGCTACTCCATAAGCTGCAGTTCATACAGTTTCTTATACAATCCGTCCTGCCGCAGCAGTTCCTGATGGCTCCCTGTTTCCCGTATCTTCCCCTTATGCATGACCATAATCTTATCCGCATGCTGTATCGTGGACAGCCGGTGCGCCACCATAATCGCCGTCCTCCCCTCCATCAGCTTTTCCAGCGCCTGCGTAATCATGCTTTCCGTTTCCGTATCGATATTCGCCGTCGCCTCGTCCAGCACAAGGATGGCCGGATTATAAGCCAGCGTCCGGGCGAAAGACAGAAGCTGCCTCTGCCCGGCGGAAAGGGTGCTGCCCCGTTCCGTTACCGGTTCCCCGTAGCCCCCCGGCATCTTCCGGATAAAGGAATCCGCATTCACGATTTTAGCGGCCCGTTTTACGTCTTCCAGGGATATGTCCTCATTATCCAGGGATATGTTCCCCTTAATATCCCCCGTAAAAATAAAGACATCCTGCTGCACCTGCCCGATTGCCGCCCGCAGCACATCCGTATCCAGTTCCCGTATATTGACGCCGTCTATCCTTATTTCCCCTTTCTGGATGTCATAATAACGCCCAATCAGGTTAAGAATCGAAGATTTACCGGCTCCCGTTGCGCCTACAAAAGCCACTTTTTCCCCCGGTTCAATGGTAAAACTCACATCCTTTAAAATATAATCCTCTTTTTCATAAGCAAACCAGACATGGTCAAACTCAATCCTGCCCTTTATCCGCACCTCCACGGGATGTGCCGGGGAAACGATTTCCGGTTTTTCGTCCAAAACGGAAAACAGTTTCTCGGCGGACGCCAGCGAGGACTGCAGCGTACCGAACTGCTCCGCCAGTTCCTGGATGGGTTCAAAAAAGGAACCGATATAGCTGATAAAGATAAACAGCGTCCCCAGCGAAAGGGTTCCTTCCAAAACGGAAGCGCTGCCGGCGCCGATGACAAGAATCATGGCTGCCACCGAAAGCAGATAGATGAACGGGCGGAAAATGGCAAACGTCATAACTTCCCGCCAGTTGGCGGCAAACAGTTCCCCGGATTTACGTTCAAACTCCCGGTATTTTTCCTTTTCCCGGACAAAAATCTGGATTAATTTCATACCGGAAATATGCTCGGACAGAAACGTATTCAATTCCGTAATCTTCGTCCTGGTAAGCTGGTATGCCTTTCTGGAAAGGGCGCGGAAAAAGAACGTCAGCACCGAAACCACCGGCAGCAGCGCAAAGGAAACCACCGCCATCCGTACATGGATGGAAAGCATGACCACCGCATACCCGATAATCTTCACCACATTTTTAAACAGCTTCACGAGAATCGTGGAGAAAAGCTCGTTTACCGCCTCCGTATCGTTGGAAACACGGGTTACCAGCTTTCCCACCGGCGTCGTATTAAAAAACCCCAGGGAAAGACTGTGTATATGGGCAAAAACCTCCTCCCGCATCCGGTATATGATTTTCTGCCCCATTTTCTGCAGCATCCATGTATCCGCCGCGTTTAAACCAAACCCGGCAAGCAGCAGCAGGAAATAAAGCCCTGCCGCCGCAAGGATTCCGGCAAAATCAAAGCGGCGCAGTTCGCTTAAATCCTCCCCGGAAAGCAGTACCGCCCCCTGCTCCACATATGATGCCAGCAGGGCATTGTCCGCATCTTTAAGCCGCGCGCATTCTTCCGCATCCAGCCGCTCTGCCATATAATACCGGTTTCCGTACAGAATCATTTGGTAATATTCCGCCTCCTGCCCAGCAGGCCGATTCCCGGAGCGGTTCCCCGGTATGCCGTTCTTTTCCCTCACAAGATAAATTCCCCGGTACGGTACCGCTCCCGGCGTGTCCGGTGACGTTTCCGTGTACGGCCTTTGGTATCCGTTGATGTAATCGTCAATCGCATCCCCGATAATGACCGGCCGGTAAAGCTCCACCACAATAATCAGAAGAACGAAAAGGGTAGCCGCCGCCATCGTCCATTTATGGGGTTTCAAATACCGAAACAACCTTTTCATCCGAACGTCCCTCCCTTCCCGGCAGCCTCGGACACATGCCCCGCATCCAATGCCGCCTTCTGTTTTGAAACCGCCGCTTCCAACTGCTGCTGCTCAAACATGCTGCGGTAAATACCGTTTTCCCGCATCAGTTCTTCATGGTTCCCGATTTCCTTTGCTTCACCGTCCTCCAAAACCAGTATCCGGTCCGCATTCTGTATGGTGGAAATCCGGTGGGCAATGAGGATGGTTGTTTTCCCCTGCCGGTTCCGCCTAAGGTTCCGTAAAATATGTTCCTCGGTATCCGTATCCACGGCGGAAAGGGCATCATCCATAATCAGGATTGGCGCATCCTTCATCAACGCCCTTGCAATGGAGCTGCGCTGTTTCTGTCCCCCGGAAAGCGTAACGCCCCGTTCCCCCACAATGGTTTCATATCCGTCCGGGAACGCCACGATATTTTCATGGATGCACGCTGCCCGGGTGGCACGGACCACGCTGTCCATATCCCGGTCATCGGCGCCGAAAGCAATGTTGGATTTTAGGGTATCGGAAAACAGGAAATTATCCTGCGGCACATAAGCAATGTTTTCCCGCAGCGTCTTTAACGGAATTTGATTGATATCCCTGCCGTCAATCCGTATCATCCCCGGTTTGGTCTGATAAAGATGGAGCAATAGATTGACCAGGGTGGATTTCCCGTTACCGGTACGCCCGATGATTGCCAGTGTGGTTCCTGCCGGAACGGAAAGACTGATATCCTTTAAGGTCGGTTCGCTGTGTCCCCGGTGCAGGAACGTCAAATGGTCCAGTTCAATATCCCCTTTAATCCGTTCCACCTCCAGGGTATCTTCCCCGTCAAAGATTTCCGGTTTCTCGTCAAAAATTTCCTGGATACGGCGGATGGAAGCCGCCCCCTGGGAAAACATGTTAATGGCATCCCCGCAGGCAAGCATGGGCCAGACGAGCATATTAATATACTGGTTAAACGCCACAAACCGTCCCAGCGTGATATCCCCCACCAATGCCAAATAACCGCCATAAACGAGGGTAACCAGGCTGGACATCCCGATCACCACATCCAAAAGCGGCATTACCACGGACTGTAAACGGACCACGTCCAGGTTTCTGTCCATGCTGTTCCGGTTTGCCTTCGCAAAGGCACGAAGCTGCGCGCGCTCGCGGACAAATGCCTTGATTACCCTTACGCCGGAAAAACTTTCCTGCACGAAATCCGTAAGGTCAGAAACCGCTTCCTGGCGTTTCAGGAAACGGCCATGTATGATTTTCCCGTAATATATTTCCCCGGCACAGATGAAAAGCATGGGGATGACCGCAAGCAGCGTCAGCTTCACATCCACGTAATACATCATTTGGCAAATAACCATAACGGTCATAACGGAAGCGTCAAACACACAGATAACCGCCGGACCAATGGACATGCGGACCGCATTCAGGTCACTGGTAAAACGGGTCATCAGGTCGCCGGTCTTATGCCTGTTGTAATATTCCACGCTCATTTTTTCGAGATGTCCGAACATATCGTTACGAAGTTCTTTCTCAATGGAACGGGAAGCGCCAAAAAGAAAATAGCGCCACAGGAAACGCCCTACCGCCAGCGTAAGACCCAGCCCGAAAATGGCAAGCAGGCAGGACACCACCCCGTCCCAGCCAAGCGTACGCGCCGCCAGCCCGTCCGTAACCGTCCCTGTCAGCTCCGGGATGTACAGATTGGCAAAATCAACGACAAAAAGTGTCAGGATTCCGGCAATGTACCGGAAGCGGTGTTTTTTTATGTATTGCAGGATAAATCGGAATGCACGCATGGGAACCTCCTTGAACCGTTGACATAATCTCTATTTTATACGGATTCGGGAGATGTTTCAAGGGAGGATTTTATCAATACCGGATTCCTGGAAATATCCATAAAATCTGGAATATACCGCAAAAAAAGTCTTGCTTCTTACCCGTAAAAAATAGTAAAATATAAGCAAATCAGCAAAAACCGGCAAACAGAAAACATATTCCAAAACATATGATACAATGTCTGAAAATTATTTGGCATGAGGAAGGGAGATGACGCTATGGGTATCGGCAGTATCACATCAACGAACAGTATGTCAGTCATGCAAAGGACCGGGACAGCTTTCAAAGACCAAAAAAGCAAAAGCATCCAAACCGAAATCACAGACGTGGAGCAACAGCTCCAAAAATTATCCGCAAAGGAAGATTTGGCTGCTAATGAAAAAACAAATGAGCGAAAGAAACTCCAAAAGGAAAGAGCCAGTCTTAATGCGGAACTGAAACAGCATCAGGAAGGACTCCGCAGGTCACAAAAAAGGGAAATCATGATTGCCGGTCTGCAGGAAGATGAAAAACCGGTAAAAACAGAAGAAAAAACAGAAGACCGCATACAGGCCAAAGAGACGTCCTCCGACACGGCAGACAAAAAAACTCCGCAAACCGGCGGACAGCAGCCAGAAACAGTCATCGCCCGAACCGGCGACGGCACCGTTCTTCTAAAAGAATCCGGGAATCAGGATAAAGGCAAAGACATAGCTGCCGGAGAGAAACGGGCTGATGAAACCAAAGAAGAAAGCGTTAACGAAAAACAGCCGGAAACCACGGACAAGGATGTGGCGGCAGATACCAATTTATCCGGCAAAGGGATACATGCAATGATATCCGCAGACTCTTTCCTGCAGCAGGCAAACCGTTTGGGCACGGTTGTTGCCAGAACCAAAGGCGGCATTGCCATACTAAAGGGAGAAATAAAGCAGGATGAGAATCGTAACGCAGATACGGAAAGAAAACAATCCGAACTCGAAAAAATGCAGAAACAGGAACAACGGGAAACGGCATTCCAGTTCTCTATGTTAGGCAAAGCAAATAATGCAATGAAACCCGCCGCAGAAACCAATGGGACTTTGAAAGAAAATCCATCGGCAAATACAGAAAAAACCTTTTCTGTCAGCGGTTTGGATGTTCCGGAAGAAGACCGGTTATTACACCAGGGATTTTATGTTTCTTTGGGAAATTAAAACCAGTATCCCGGCGCCAAGCCGCAGCAGGATGGCGGGCGGAAAATGTTCGGAGGTGAGTACGAACGCAAAAGCCAGGAGCACAACCCCCTGCCGCCGCCCAAAAAACTCCCTCCCGTGCATCCGCCCATCAACATAACATTGCAGGCTGAACTGTTACCATTCCATTCGTTTCCCTCAAAAAAACAGTTGACAATCTGCCAAAGAAAGAGTATGCTATGGTTACATTTGGCATTTCGGATTCCAAATTCTAAATTTTAAAGCATAAAAAATAAGGAAAGAAAGGAGGCTAAAACTATGTTTATGACGAAACAGAAAAACACTATGTCTATCATCACACAATTGAATTATTTAAAACAAAGAATTGCCTCCGGTGCATCAGAAATACCAAACAGGAACTAAACGACCGTTTTTTGGTATCTTTCTGACTACTGCCGCGGTTCCGTTCCATGAGCCGCTTTTATTTCCAGTTGACTGCCAGCCGGTGCGATTCTACGCAGCGGCTTTTTGTTATTCCGATTGCCGGAAACTTTTCTTCCGGTATCTTTGCTCCCCGGTCTTACAATATTCCCGCTGCACGGAACATACAGGAACATCCAGGTTTCACAGACCTGCACTCGATTCACGGAAAGGAACAGGAACACAGCCATGAACCACAAAAAAATTTCCACCTATTTATGGGAACAGCGTTTCCCCTACCTGATTGCCATATTGTCCATGGTGCTCAGCGTATTTTTAGACCTGATCTCCCCGCAGCTTACCAAGCGGATCATTGACGACGTAATCGTCGGCGGGCAGCTCCACAAGCTAAATATCCTGTTGGCAGGCATTTTGGCGGTGGGCATCGGACGTTTCTTCTTCCAGTACATCAAAGAATACACTTTCGATATCACCGGCATTAAAATCACGGCAAAGATGCGCCACCATCTGTTTGACCATATCCAGTCGCTCAGCGCGGACTTCTTTGACCGTACCAATACAGGGGAACTGATGGCGCGCCTAAAAGATGACATCGACCGCATCGGCGACGGGCTTACCTTTGTGGGAATGTTACTGATGGAGGTCATCATTCATACCTCCATTATCCTCTTTTTCATGTACCGGCTGGACGCAAGGCTCGCGCTCATCCCTACCGCCGCCATGATCATCGCCGCCTCCGTCGCCATCGTTATGGAACGGAAACTGGACAGCGTATACGAAGCCATCAGTGAGGAGACCGCCGCCTTAAACACCATTGCGGAGGAAAACCTCGCCGGCGTCCGCACGGTTAAGGCTTTTGCACGGGAAAAGTTTGAAATAAAGAAATTCCTTTCCCACAATCAGAAATATTACGATTTGAATATGCGGCAGTCCAAAATTTTTGTGACCTACTACCCGTACCTCTCGCTGATTACCAAACTGCTGCCCCTTATCATACTGTTGACGGGCGGCGCGCTGACCATGCGCGGGGAACTGTCCCTTGGTTCCCTGGGCGCTTTCGTGGAATACTCCATGAACATCGTATGGCCCATGGAGATGCTGGGATGGCTCACCAACAGTTTCTCCGCCGCCGTGGCATCCAACCGAAAGCTGGAAAAAATATATGCCCAAACCCCAACCATCGTGGAAAAGGAGTCTCCCACGGTTCTGGAACAGGTACATGGGAACATCGAATTTTCCCACGTTTGTTTTGCCAAGCTGGACGAAGGCGCCACCGCGCCCTATGAAATCCTAAAGGACATTTCCTTCACGGTAGAAGAAGGAAAGTCCCTGGGCATCATGGGCGCCACCGGCGCCGGGAAAAGCTCCATCATCCACCTGCTCCAGCGCTTTTACGATACCACGCAGGGAAGCGTCCGCATCGACCATGTGGATGTCAGGGATTTAAGCCTGAAGCAGCTGCGCGGCAGCATTTCCCTTGTGATGCAGGACGTCTTCCTATTCTCGGATACAATTACGGAAAATGTAAAAATGGGAAAAAGGGAACGTTTGGACGACCACTCGGTCATGCGCGCTTCCAGGGATGCGCAGGCGGCGGACTTCATCGAACGCATGGATAAACAATATGATACCGTCATCGGCGAACGGGGCGTCGGGCTCTCCGGCGGTCAGAAACAGCGCATCAGCATTGCGCGGGCGCTTGCCAAGAAGAATCCCATCCTCGTTTTGGACGATTCCACTTCCGCACTGGACATGGAGACGGAACAGTTAATCCAAAATACCCTGCGCCAATTGGAGCACACTACGAAAATCATCATCGCCCACCGCATCAGCTCCGTGATGCACGCCGATGAAATCATCGTATTGGAAAACGGCTCCATCCGGGAGCGGGGAAACCACGAAACCTTAATGGCGGCAAAAGGACTTTACTACCAGACTTATGCCGCCCAATACCAGATAAACGGAGCCGAAGGAGGTGTTACCGATGCCCATTAATTCCTTTAAGGACGACGAGCAGACCGTGGAAACCAGCAAACTTGCCACATTAAAGAGGCTGCTGTCCTACCTGCTCGCCTACCGGAAAGAAATCTTTTTTGTGCTGCTCATCATGGCATTCTGCGTGGTGGTGTCACTGCTTAACCCATTAATTATGGAATCCGCCATCGATGACCATATCGCCACGGGGGATATGACCGGGCTGATACGGCTGATTGCTTTTGCCCTGCTCTTAAACATCCTCATGATTGCAGGCGTAAAAATCCGTATGTACATCATGGCAAAAGTCTGCAACAACATACTGGTAACCATCCGCCAGGAGCTGTACACCCATATACAAACCCTGGATTTCCAGTTTTTTGACAACCGCCCCACGGGGAAAATACTTGCGCGTATCATCGGCGATATCAATTCGCTGAAAGACGTGCTGTCCAACTGCGTGACGACGCTGATTCCTGATTTCATCACCATCTGCGCCGTGGTCGCCATCATGTTTGCCAAAAACCCCATACTGGCGGCGGCATCCTTAATCAGCACGCCGCTAATGGCGGTCTGCCTTTGGATGATTCAGGTTTATTCCCATAAAAGGTGGCAGGTATTCCGCAAAAAATCCTCAAACCTGAATGCCTTTATCCACGAAGACCTGTCGGGCATACGGATTATCCAGAGCTTCCGGGCGGAGGAAGAAACCAAACAGACCTTCCGGGAACTGGTAAAGGAACACCGGGAAGCCTTCAACAGCGCGGTCCGGTTAAACGACTCCTTCGGTTCCGTCATCGATCTGTGCTGGGGCGTCGGTACGGTCATGCTCTATTTCACCGGTATCCGGATTATAGGAACCGACCGGGTTTCCGTGGGTACGTTTATCGCCTTCGGCAGCTATATTTCCATGTTCTGGCACCCCATTTCCAATCTGAGCAATTTCTACACCCAGCTCATCACCAATATATCGGGTGCGGAACGGGTCTTTGAAATCATGGATGCCGAAGCGGAAATCACCGATGCCGGGGACGTGACCGTCATCCCGCCCATTACGGGGGAAGTCCGCTTCTCCCATGTCACGTTTTCCTACGACGGCAGTACAAACGTCCTGGACGACGTGAGCTTCACCATCGCCCCCGGTGAAACCATCGCCCTGGTGGGACCCACCGGTGCGGGCAAAACCACCATCGTCAATCTCATCAGCCGTTTTTACGACGTGCAAAAGGGTACCGTCTGCATCGACGGCCATGATGTAAAGAAAGTGAGTATCGAAAGCCTGCGCCGGCAGATGGGAATCATGACACAGGACAATTTCCTCTTTTCCGGCACCATCCGTGACAACATCCGTTACGGCAGGCTAAATGCCACCGATGAGGAAATCATCCAGGCCGCCAAAGCGGTAAACGCCCATGATTTTATCATAAAACTGGAAAAAGGATATGACACCGGGCTGGCGGAACGGGGCGGCGGACTCTCCGCCGGGCAGAAACAGCTTATTGCCTTCGCCCGCACCATGGTCTCCGATCCGAAGATCCTGATTTTGGACGAAGCCACCTCCAGCATCGACACCCAAACCGAACTCATGGTACAGGCAGGCATCGAAACGCTGTTAAAAGGAAGGACTTCCTTCGTGGTGGCACACCGCCTTTCCACAATCCAAAAAGCGGACCGGATATTCTACATTGATCAGGGAACCATACTGGAACAGGGTTCACCGGCAGAACTGATGGAGAAAAAAGGGCATTATTACCAATTATACATGGCACAATTCCACTGTTAAACACAACACCTGCCCCAATGCCTGCAAAGGCAGCGGGGCATTAAACCCGCAGCGCTGCAGCCGCCAAATATCCGTACAAGTGCGGCTACCCGGCCCGTTGCCAAACGGGCGTTGCCAAACGGGCGTTGCCAAACGGGCGTTGCCCGTGGGAATACAATCAGTGCCAAACCGGAATGTAAGGAGAAGAATATGAGCGGATACACATATATCACTTTAAGGGAAAGACCACAATTAAAAAAAGCTGCCGCCGAATGGTTTCATTGTAAATGGCAGGTGCCGCAGGAAGCATATCTTGCATGTATGGAGGCGTATCTGAATATGGAAACGGAATATGGCTGGTATCTTTGCCTGGACGGGGACAAAATCATCGGAGGCCTTGGAGTAATTGAAAATGATTTCCATGACAGGAAAGACCTTACGCCCAATGTTTGTGCGGTATATACGGAAAAGGAATACCGCAGCAAAGGAATAGCGGGCCGTCTGCTTCATATGGTTGTGGATGACATGAAATCCAAGGGGATTACACCAATCTATTTAGTAACTGACCATACGGGCTTTTATGAAAGATATGGATGGAAATTTTTGTGCATGGTTCAGGGAGATGATGAGCCGGATATGACAAGAATGTACATTCACGGCTAGAGCGTGTTTGAAAATTGTTTTCAAACACGCTCTAATCCCCCATATTGACTTTTCGGGTAAAATGAGCTATTATTACTTCAGCAACGCAATGCGTTAAAGTGCGAAAAGCATAAAATACATACAAATGGAGAAGCAAAACAATGCCAATCACGAATTTATTGGAAGAAAACTGTAAAAAATTCGGCGAAGACATCTGCCTTGTGGAAATCAACCCCGAGGTGAAGGAAGTCCGCCGCGTCACATGGAAAGAGTACGAGCTGATGGAGCCAAGCCCCCTCTCCCACTACCGGAGGGAAATCACATGGAATGTCTTTAATGAAAAAGCCAACCGCTTCGCCAACCTCCTCCTTTCGAGGGGTATCCGGAAAGGCGACAAAGTGGCAATCCTGTTAATGAACTGTCTGGAATGGCTTCCCATCTATTTCGGTATCCTAAAAACAGGCGCTTTGGCAGTTCCCTTAAATTTCCGCTATGCCTCCGACGAAATCGAATACTGCGTCAACCTGGCGGAAGTCAACATCCTGGTATTCGGACCGGAATTCATCGGGCGCATGGAGGAAATTGCGGATTCCGTCAGCCGCAACCGGCTCCTTTTTTATGTGGGGGAAAACTGTCCTTCCTTTGCGGAGGATTATAATTCCCTCTCCGCTAACTGCTCCAGCCAGTCGCCGTCGGTTGCCTTAACCGACACAGACGATGCCGCCATTTATTTTTCCTCCGGCACCACAGGCTTTCCGAAAGCCATTTTACATAACCATGAAAGTCTGATGCACTCGGCGGTGGTGGAGCAGAAACACCACGGACAGACCAAGGACGACGTCTTCCTCTGCATCCCGCCCCTTTACCATACCGGCGCGAAAATGCACTGGTTCGGCTCCCTGATTTCCGGCGGCAAAGCCGTCCTGTTAAAAGGGACCAAACCGGAATACATCCTGGATGCCGTTTCCAAGGAAAAATGCAGCATTGTATGGCTGCTCGTCCCCTGGGCGCAGGATATCCTGGAGGCTTTGGACAGCGGAAAAATCCGTTTGGAAGACTCCTCGCTTTCCCAATGGCGTCTGATGCACATCGGTGCACAGCCCGTTCCGCCCAGCCTGATTAAGCACTGGAAAACCTATTTCCCTGCCCATGCCTACGATACCAACTACGGCTTAAGTGAATCCATCGGTCCCGGCTGCGTGCACCTGGGCGTGGAAAACATCCGCAAAGTGGGCGCCATCGGCAAAGCCGGATACGGCTGGGAAACCAAAATCGTGGATGAGCAGAAAAATACGGTGGCAAAAGGCGAAGTGGGCGAACTTGCCGTAAAAGGACCGGGTGTCATGACCTGCTATTATAACGACGAAGCCGCCACAAAGGAAGTGCTTTCCGCAGACGGCTGGCTCTACACCGGAGACATGGCACAGGAAGATGAAGACGGATTTCTTTTCCTCGTGGACCGCAAAAAGGACGTTATTATCAGCGGCGGCGAAAATATTTACCCCGTCCAAATTGAAGACTTCCTGCGCAACCATAACGCCATCCATGACGTGGCGGTCATCGGTCTGCCTGACAAGCGGCTGGGCGAAATCACGGCGGCAATTATCGAATTAAAACCGGATATGACATGTACCGAGGAGGAAATCAACCGGTTCTGCCACAAACTGCCCCGTTACAAACGCCCGCATAAAGTAATCTTTGCCGACATTCCAAGGAATCCCACCGGCAAAATCGAGAAACCGAAACTCCGGGAACGCTACTGCGGCATGAGCCTGGTTGCCGCACAGAACCGGGGATAAAAGGCGCGCCGGGCATCCGTCAGCTCTGCTGACATCCATCCTTTGGGTGCCCGTGCGCATAAATAAATTTTGCGGAAATACCGCAAGAAATGAGGGAAACCATGATATTAAAACTTACCATGTTAATCATCTTTTTTGCAGTCATGGTGGCAATCGGATTCTACTGCCGCAAACATGCCACCGACGTCAACAGCTTTGTGTTAGGGGGGCGCAGCGTGGGCCCATGGCTTACCGCCTTTGCTTACGGCACCTCCTACTTTTCCGCCGTTATCTTCGTCGGCTATGCGGGACAGTTCGGCTGGAAATACGGCATTGCTTCCACATGGATCGGCATCGGCAATGCCCTGATCGGCTCCATGCTGGCATGGGTTATCCTCGGCCGCCGCACCCGTATTATGACCCAGCACTTAAACAGTGCCACCATGCCGGAATTTTTCGGCAGGCGGTTCCACAGCAACGGGCTGAAAATCGGCGCTTCGGTCATCGTATTTATTTTCCTGATTCCATATACCGCATCCCTTTACAACGGGCTTTCCCGCCTGTTCGGGATGGCGTTTGACATTGATTACACCGTCTGCATCGTCATTATGGCGGTACTGACCGGCGTTTATGTCATTGCAGGCGGCTACATGGCAACCGCCATCAACGACTTTTTGCAGGGAATCGTTATGCTGTTCGGCATCGTAACGGTGATTGCCGCCGTATTAAACAGCAACGGCGGATTTTTGGAAGCGTTGAACCGGCTTGCCGCAGTTTCCGACGAAACCGTATCCAAGCAGCCCGGTGTCTTCGCCTCCTTCTTCGGTCCCGATCCCGCCAATCTGCTCGGCGTCGTCATTCTTACCTCGCTGGGTACCTGGGGTCTTCCCCAGATGGTGCAGAAATTCTATGCCATCAAAAGCGAGAAAGCCATTAAGAAAGGAACCATCATTTCCACCCTGTTCGCCATCGTGGTTTCCGGCGGCTGCTATTTCCTCGGCGGTTTCGGACGCCTGTATTCCGGCAGCGTGGATATCGCTTCCCAGGGTTATGACGCGGTGATTCCCGCCATGATCTCCAATCTTTCGCCGGCGTTAATCGGCCTGGTGGTGATACTGGTGCTGTCGGCCTCCATGTCCACCCTGTCCTCGCTGGTCATGGCATCCAGCTCCACGCTGACCATCGACTTTTTAAAGGACAATATCATCAAGAACATGAGCGAGAAGAAACAGCTCCTTACCATCCGCATCCTAATCGTGGTATTCATCGCCATTTCCGCGGTGATTGCCATTGTACAGTACAAGGGCAACATCACCTTTATCGCACAGCTCATGGGCGTATCCTGGGGCGCGCTGGCAGGGGCTTTCCTCGCCCCCTTCCTTTACGGGCTTTACTGGAAGAAAACGACGGCGTTCTCCGCATGGGTCAGCTTCCTCTTTGGCGCAGGATTTATGGTCTGCAATATGCTGTTCCGCAGCCATTTCCCCGCCATGCTGCAGTCGCCCATTAATGCAGGCGCTTTCGCCATGATTGCAGGATTGCTCATCGTCCCGGCAGTAAGCCTGTTTACGCCCAAACCGGAAACCTCCTTCGTGGACGCGGCGTTTTCCTGCTATGAGAGGAAAACGGAGGTCGTCCTCAAGAGAGATTTGGGAGACTGATGCATGGGGCTGCGCATAAAAACTGCCGGCAGGATTTACCTGCTGGCAGAAAAAAATTATAATATCCAATTTGTCTGTTTGGCGGGAAGCGGTTCATATGCAACAGTCCCGTTTTTTTCAACGCTTTCCGGCAATCAATTTTCCAACAGTTCCTCTAACTGGTTTACCATGGAATTAATATTATCTACCTGCTCGGACAAAACAACGACATCTTTGCTGTTACTTTGTACCATGCTGGCAATATTGGAAAATTCCTCATTCTCGGAATGGATTCTGTTTGCGATATCTTCATTAATGTCCACGGTTTCCTGAATTACCTTGCTTTGGTCATCCCTTATCTGATCTGCCTGCTCAATGGCTTCCACCGATTTCTTCAGCAGATTCAGCATTTTACGGATGCCCTCTACCGTTTCCACAATGACCTTGTTCTGATTCATCAACTGTTCTACGTTCTCGTTCATAAATCTTGATACATCGTTTGACCCGCCCTGCACACGGATAACAACATCGCTCACATTCTTTAATGATTCTTTCGTATTCTCCGCCAAATGACCGACTTCCTGTGCCACTACGGCAAATCCCCTGCCTGCCTCACCTGCCCGCGCCGCTTCGATAGATGCGTTTAAAGCAAGCAGATTCGTGGATTCCGCAATTTCATTAATGATATCCAATGTCTTTCCTATCTCTCCGGATTCCTGCAGCAGCTTATCCGTCACAGCCCTTGTTCTTTGCGTGGACTGCTCCACTTCCTCACTCATACCCATCAGCTTATTCAATGACTGTTCATTGGAAATTGAAATTTCCACCAGTTCCCTGGAAATATGATCCACATCCTGCATCTTCATTTTCATCTTATGACTGCTGTCTTCCAAATGAACCAAATTTTCCTTACTCTGTTCCGATTTCTCCATGATACCGGCGCTGGTCTCCAGCAAATTCTCACTGATTGCGGACAACTCCTGCGTAGAAGCGCTTTCCGCCTGTGACATTTCCACCAATGCCTCACTTGCATCGCCTTTTGTTACCATGTTATGACAATCAGCAGCATCCCCTTTTCCACTGTCACCGAACCCTGTTCCCCGGTAAACTCATTGCTGATCCCGATGGGGAAATCATTGGTAAGAACCGCACCGTCCAGCAGGTACTTCATCCCCCGGATGGTCACGCCTTCCGCCCTCTCCCCCAGGCAGAACAGGGACAGATAACCTTCCATGGACTCCTGGAACCGTGCCGTTTCATCCCGGATCACGGTCATCATCAGATTTCCGTCCATGAGATACCCTTTTGCCCCGTGGTTTTTGATATAACCCAAACACTGGATATTCGCAATGGTATGTTCCACCCTTCCGCCCAGTGCCCCATACAGACAGAACTTACGGTATCCCGCCGCAAATCCTTCCTTAATTGCTGCAAGCATATCGGTATCGTCTTTTTCGGCAGGCAGAACCCGCACTTTTTCCGGCACTTCCCTACGCATCCTGTCAATCTCCCCGCGCACGTCCCCATCCAGGGAATCCATGTCGCCGATAACCAAATCCGGCTCTATCCCCAGGATTTTACAGTACAGGTACCCGCCGTCGGCGGCAATGCACATGTCGCCCTCTTTCCGGTCAATCTCCGTAACCGTCATATCCCCGGCGCCAATGATAAAACAGGTAGCATTTTCTAGTATGTCTTCTCCCATTGGTAAGGTCCTCCCCAGCCGCCAATCAAATGCGTCATGATACCTTCTTCCGTCCATGTACGCGTCTCAAAATGATAATTCATCTCGTACAGGAAACCGTTGGATTTCTGTAAATTGCTGTACATATAGCTGATTATGTATTCCGTATGGGGGAAATATTCCTCCGTCTGCTTTGCCGGTTCGTAAGAAATGGAAGTACGCAATACCCCGTTGTCCTTCATATCCACGCCCCATACGGTAATGACCCCTGCTGTGGATTCGTTTTCACCAAAACCGGGGAAGGAAAAAGTCCATGCATCCCCCTCCCTTTTTAATTTCACATACTCCCGGCTGACGGGAATATTCGTCTCTCCCGTCCAGTATTCCACACCGCCGCCGATAAAGGCATCCCGCAGCCCCACATAGGCATCCGTTACGATAAAATCTTTTGCCGCCTCAAAATTCCCGGCATCAAATTCCCGGAAAATACCGGCAAACATCTGCTGCACTTCCTTTTCCTTATGCAGACAGGCAATCAGGCTTGCCCGCGCAGGCAGCGGCGACAGCGCTTCCGCCTCCTCCAAAATGCCAAGATAGGCATCCACATACCCCGACGGAAGGTTCATGCTTTCCACGTCCAAATAACCGAATTTTGAAACCACGTTACCGGCCTCTGCCGTACCGTCCCTCCGGCACCAGTCAAAAAGCTGCGCCATCATCTGTCCGTATCCGTCAAAATCAACGTCCGCCCCCGACCGGTAGCCTTCTGCCATCCGGTCGCATACTGCTTCCAATGCTTCCAGGGACTCCGCTTTCATGATGCCCTGATCCAGCACGGTCAGGATTTTCTCCACGGTTCCAAAACCGGCGGTACCGCCGTTGATTTCCCCCACCGCTTCATTCAGAATTACCGTACAGTAATATTCCAAAAGACTTTCGTCCTGGGTATTCTCCCATCCTTCGTACAAAACCTGTTTTGCGTTGGTACCGTCCGCCATGTCCAAATAAGCTCCCGCCATGCAGCGGTATGCTTCTACCGACGTAGAGTCGATTTCCAGCGCGGTTTCATAAGCCTCGATTGCCTCCGGATACGCCGCTTCCTCCGTAAAGCCGTCCCCGGCACTCAACTGCCGGTTCAGCTTCACCGACGGCAGGTTCCATACAAATGCAAAGCCGCCGCCAATCACCCCAAGTGCCAGGAAAACAACCGCAGCCCGCTCTAAAAATACAATACGCCTGCGCGCCCTTTTCCGCTTTCTCCTCCGGTCATCCTTGGAAAGCCGGATATCTTTTTTGTGTTTTTTCCTGTTTCTGACTTTCTTATTTCCGTATTTGCTTCTGTTGCTTTTTTTATTTTTATTTCCTTCCCTACTTACCTTACCGCTTTTTTCTTTCTTATTTTCTTCTTCCATACTCTAACTGATGACCTTTCCCTCCTGCTGCCGTCACCCGGCCTCCACCGGCGGTATTCTGCTACATTCTTCCACAACAACATTCATATTACCATAGATGAGTTTCCTTTACAATGCCATAATCCAAGTTTTCACATGGAATAATTTCGCACCCTTCCGCGGTTTCCGGCTTTGGCAACAATACCTGTCAGGCAAAACCGGCAAAGAACAGTGCCTTACCCAAAATCAAGGTTGCCATCACAGCTAAATTCATGTAAAATAATATACCATACAATCATAAAAAAGCGAGGAAACTACCATGGCATTTGACGGCATAACCATAGCCAGCATCATAAAAGAATTAAATGACACCCTTTTGGGGGGACGCATATACAAAATCGCGCAGCCGGAAGCAGACGAACTGCTCCTGACCGTTAAAGTAAACGGAGGACAGAAACGGCTGTTTATTTCCGCCGGCGCCTCCCTGCCCCTCATTTACCTGACGGACAACAATAAGCCAAGCCCCATGACCGCCCCCAGCTTCTGCATGCTTTTGCGCAAGCACCTGCAAAATGCCCGCATCACGGGCATCAGCCAGCCGGGATTAGAACGTATTGTCCAAATCGAAATGGAACACCTGAACGAACTGGGCGACCTCTGCTCCAAGAAGCTCATCGTGGAAATCATGGGCAAGCACAGCAACATTATTTTTGTGAATAACGAAAATGGGATTATTGACAGCATCAAGCACATTTCCGGCATGGTGAGCAGCGTCCGCGAAGTACTCCCCGGACGCCCCTACTTTATACCGGAGACGCAGAACAAGCAAAATCCCCTTGCCGCAGGCAGGGAAGACTTTATCCGCACCATCCACGGGAAGACAATGCCCGTCCATAAGGCGCTCTACGGCACCTATACCGGCATTTCCCCTCTTCTGTCACAGGAAATCTGTTTCCGCGCCGGACTGGACGGGGACTACTCCACCGCTTCCCTTGGCGAAAACCATATGACGCGGCTCGCCGATGCCTTTTTCTCCGTCATGAATGCGGTAAAAGAGGGAAACTTCCAGCCGAACATCGTCTACGAAGGCTCCGCCCCTGCGGAATATGCCGCGCTTACACTGACCATGTACGGAGACGGCGAGCGGCGTATGTTTTCTTCCGTCAGCGCCCTGTTGGAGCAGTATTACGCGCAGAAAAATGCAGTGACACGCATCCGTCAAAAATCCGTGGACTTACGGAAAATTGTCCAAACCGCCCTGGAACGCAACAGCAGGAAATACGACTTACAGTTGAGACAGATGAAAGACACGGAGAAACGGGAAAAATACAAGATTTACGGGGAACTGTTAAACACTTACGGCTACAACGTGGAACCGGGCGCCAAATCCATGACGGCGCTAAACTACTATAATGGGGAGGAAATCACCATCCCCCTGGACCCCACCCTGACCCCTTCAGAAAACGCAAAAAAATATTTTGAAAAATACAATAAGCTGAAACGTACCCATGAAGCCCTTTCCGAACTGACACTGGAAGTCAAAGCGGAAATCACGCATTTGGAATCCGTCAGCGCTTCCCTTGACATCGCCCTTGCCGAAGAAGATCTAGTGCAGATAAAGGAGGAACTGACGGAAAGCGGCTACATCCGCCGCAAAAGCGGCGCGAAAAAGGTAAAAGTCACCAGCCGTCCCTTCCACTACATCAGCAGCGACGGCTTCCACATGTATGTAGGAAAAAACAATTACCAGAACGAGGAACTGACGTTCAAATTTGCTTCCGGCAATGACTGGTGGTTCCATGCCAAAAACATGCCAGGCTCCCACGTCATTGTAAAATCCGGCGGCGCACAGCTTCCCGACCGCACCTTTGAGGAAGCCGCCAAACTTGCCGCCTACTACTCCAAAGCGAGGGAACAGGACAAGGCGGATATCGACTACACCGAAAAGAAAAACGTAAAGAAACCAAACGGTGCAAAACCCGGCTTTGTCATTTACCACACCAATTATTCCATGACCATCGACTCCGACATCCGCGGACTGCAGTTGGCAGAGGAAAACGGATAAGAACGCGGCATTCTTCTGTACGGGACTGTGCATAAAAACGGAAGGTACTTTTTACGTACCTCCCGTTTTCCCGTGCCGCTCTTATAACGTCCCGCTGGTGAAAAGGGATTTTACATGATCCACTTCTTCCTGCGTTGCCTTTGCCGCCGGAACATAATAGGATTTCTCCCTTGCAATCTGGTACAGCTCCTCCTGTGACTGCTCACAGGCATTGCGGAACTGCTTTAACGTCTGCTTCAGTTCTTTATTTTCCGTTTGGGCAATCATGCCGCCGTAACGGACAAGCTCCCCGTTAATTCCCGCCAAAGTATCTGCTACCATTGTTTTTTCCTGCATCTTCATACCCTCCTACTGCAAAAATTTCATCAACTGCTGCTTGTTGTCCATTGCGGATTTTGCTCCTTTTTCAAAGAACTGCTTCACGCTGGAATCCGTTGCGCATTCCGCATATTCCTTCATTTTGCAATGAGTCGTGTCATAACCGCCAATTAAATGACGCAGGTTCTGTAAATCCAATTCCGATAAACTTGTCATTTTTCTGCACCTCCTGTAATCATCGTTTGCCTTCCTATTGTTTCCGCACGCAGTTTCTTTATGCGGCTTTTTTGGCATTACCAAAAAGTACAAAATCAGATTTTGGATTTATATAAAAAATTTTATGGGAGAATTTTATGGTACAGCCACCATCAGATAAAGCAGATTGGGTTATGTACAGTTATGTAACAAATGAAAAGACACCCACATGTTCCAACAGTATTTTCACCCCAAGCAGAATCAGGATTACGCCCCCGGCACACTCGGCCTTTGCTTTATAACGCATACCGAATAAATTCCCTGCCTTTACACCCGCCATGGAACACACAAACGTTACCGCCCCAATAAAGAATACAGCCTTCCAAATATCCACGGACAGAAAGGCAAACGTCACCCCCGCCGCCAACGCGTCCACGCTGGTAGCAAGGGCAAGCGGAAACATGTTTCGGAACGCGAGGGAATCCCCTGTCCCGCTGCACAAAGCGCATTCCGTCCCGTTCCCGCAGCGCGCGTCCCTAATCATGTTTCCCCCAATGGAGCCCAACAGGAAAAATGCCATCCAATGGTCCACCGCACGGATTCCGTCTTGGAAATACACGCCGAGCATATACCCGGCGGCAGGCATAAGTGCCTGGAACAAGCCAAACCAAAGCGCCACCACGGCCATATGCCATGCCGTCAGCTTCCGCATGGCAAGCCCTTTGCAGACCGCTGCTGCGCAGGCATCCATCGACAGTCCTACTGCCAGTATGAAAAGCGTAAAAATATCCATTCCAAATCCGTTTTCATTTCTTTTTCCATTAATATACCATATTCCTTCTTTTTATTCCTTTTCCTTCTTCTTACGTGACCCATGCCTCATTCCACTGCCATAAGCAACAGTTCATCCTCCACTTCCACGCCGCACTTACGGGAAAGATACTGGATAACGTCTTTCCTTGTGATAATACCGATAAAACACTCGTTATCGTCAATGACCGGTACGAAATTCTGGTTCATGACCTTACTGATCAAATCCTCAATGTCGGCGTCCGCTGCCACCGGCTCATTGTCCCTTTTACGCTTTACGGACATAATCGGGACATCTTCCGCATCCCTAAGATTCAGGTCATGCCGTTCCTTCACATCCCACAGCAGATCTCCTTCCGTAAGGGTACCCACATAAGTCCCGTCCTCATGGTCGATAATCGGAACTGCCATATACCTGTGAAACTCCATTTTCTCCAGTGCCTGCCGCAGCGTGTCATCGTCATAAATATAAGCCACTTCGCTTTTCGGTGTCAAAAAAAACAGTATATTCATAGGCACTCCTTATCGCTCGTAATGTTTATATACAACATTCCCCGCCAACACCGCTGCCTGCTCCTTCCCCTTCAACTTCCCGACGATGGCAAGCCCGAAATCAATGGCACATCCCATCCCCCTGCCCGTAATGATATTGTCCGCAGTCTCCACCGGATTCTGCGTCACCTCGGCGCCTTCCAAATGCTCCTCAAACGTAGGGAAGGAACATGCCTTCTTCCCCTTTAACATCCCCCTGTGCCCCAAAATGCTCGGTGCCGCGCAAATGGCTGCAATATCCTTCCCCGCCCGGTAAAAAGCCTCCACCTGCTCCATCAGCGGTGCGCAGGCCTCCAGGTTTACCGTTCCCGGCATCCCGCCCGGCAGGACAATCATATCTACGCCCCCGAAATCCACATCTTCCAGCAGGCAGTCCGTCTTCACGCATATCCCGTGGGAACCTGCCACGTTTTTTTCCCCTGTAATGGACACCATGTCCACGGGTATGTCCTCCCGCCGCAGCAAATCCACTACCGTCAGCGCCTCGATTTCCTCATAACCCGTTCCAAAAAAAACACATACCTTTCCCATTTTAAATCCCTCTCTCCCAAATACTGTTTCCCGTTTTTTATCCCGTCCGGTTCCGCCGCCCCGTTTTTCCCCCGGCGGTTTCCGTCCCTGGACCATACCATTATTTTACCACTTTTCTGACAAATTTAAAAGGAGGGAAATCTTATATAGTTATAAAAAATGTAACCGTTTGGCCTGAAATGTTATGTCCGTGGATGAGTACGGACGCAGCCTTAAAATTCTTTTTTCTCCATAATCCTTTTGCTGACCATAAAAGAAATCCAAAAACAGGCGGCACATACCGCTGCGGATATCCCCAATATCCCTGCCATACCCATTCCGCGGATGCCATCCGATATCCCTTTTGCCAAATCCTGCAGCCATGGTTGTCCGCCGTACCGCTTTCCGATTTTCTCCGATGCTGCCATGACCAGTACCACCACAGCAAAGATACACACCAGCACAATCCGTCCCCTTTCGCCCCCGAATTTAATCTGCGCCGGAAGCGCCACCATCTGAATCACCACCAGCACCGGCGCAATGCCCATGCCCACCGTAAGTATCTCGTCTATCTTCTCCGGCTGCAGCAGGCAGTAGGGAAGAAACGCCACCAGACACCCTGCCAGCATACACAGAAAAGTCAGTGCATATTTTTCCAATGCGTAATCTTTCCGGCTCACGGGCATTGCCATGAGAAAAGCCATGCTTTTGTCATGTTCATCCAACATAACCGTACTGAGCGCCAGCATACTGTATCCCATCATCATGTATGCCATGACAAACGCCATACCGTCCGCACCCTGCATCACCAAAAATACCGCTTCGATCATGACCAGTACTGCCAGCATCGTCTTATTCTGCAAAATCAGCTTCAAATCCTTAACCAGTAACCCTTTCATTGCCTTCCCTCCATTTTTTCTCCTTTTTCCATCATCAGCATGACATCATCGATGTTCCCTCTTTCCACTGCCAGCGAAGGATAATTATCCAGGTAAAACTGCTTCTGACCGGTCAGCAGTTTATAACCGAAGGCTTCCTCCTTACGGTAGCTGACATAGCGCTTATCCAGTTCCCCGTACTGCTGCCGGCTGACCTTTAACACCGCATAATCCGAGAGTATCACGTCTGTATCCTCGTGGAACAGGACGGTTCCGTTTTGGATAAAATACAAATCATCGCACAACCCTTCCAAATCCGAAGAGATATGGGAACTAATCAGAATTGCCCTGCCTTCCGTTTCCATATACCGGCGCATTTCATCCAGCATCTCGCCGCGCACCACGTTGTCCAGCCCCACCGTCGGCTCATCCAGTACCAAAAGCCTTGCCTCATGCCCCATGGCACAAAGCAGCTTAAACTTCGCCTTCATTCCGGTGGAAAAATCCTTAATCCGCTTATCCAAAGGAAGACCGTACCCGCCGCACTTATCCAAAAACTTCTTCCGGTTAAACCTCCGGTACATATTTTCCATTACCGCTGCCGCATCCTTAACGGTAAGTGTCCCGCAGAACGTACTTTCCGCCAATACCACCCCGATATCCCCCCTGTCCTTTGCCGTAAAATCCCCCTGCTTTTTCCCGAGTATCTCCATTGCTCCGCCGTCCGTATGGATTAATCCCAGCATAGCCTTGAACGTGGTACTTTTTCCCGCACCGTTAGCGCCAATCAGTCCCGTAATATTTCCCTCAGCCACTTCCATGGAGCACCGGAGGGTAAAATCCCGGTATGTTTTTTCCACATTTTCCAATTTTAAAAGCATTTCTCATTCCTCCATCATTAAGTCAAACAGTTCTCTGATTTCCTCGTCCTGCATCCCGCAGCCCCGTCCCGCGCGGATTGCCGTTTCCAGCTTCTCCTCCACCATCCGGCGCTGTTCCTCCAGTAAAAGGTTCCGGTTATTGCACGCCACAAAACTGCCTTTGCCATGCACGGTGACAATAAAACCGTCCCGTTCCAAACAGTCATATGCCTTTTTCACTGTCAACACACTGATTTTCAAATCCCCCGCCAGCGAGCGGACGGACGGAAGAAGCGTTTCTTCCTTTAACCCGCCGCCCACAATCAGAGATTTAATCTGTCCGGTAATCTGTTCGTAAATCGGTTCCATCGATGAATTGTTTATAATTATTTCCATAAAGGGCGCCTCCTTAATAAACAGTATATAACAGCGTAAAACAGTTGTCAATACTGTTTTACGCTGTTATATACTGTTTATTTATGAAATATTTTTGTCTCCTCAGTTTTCCCCTTTTACTTCAACCGGAACAGACGCGAAACCATATACTCTTTCCGGTAATAATCCGCCAAAAGCTGGTCCGCCGTATCATAATCCTGCAATACCTGCGCCGTCACGATATCGTTTATCAGCGCAAACCGGCTGTCCGTTTCTTCCGGCAGGGAATCCGCCGGGGTAATGACGGCGCTTTCCGTCACCTGTTCGCTGCCATAGCTTTCCTCCGAGATATAATAACGGAGCTTTTCCCCGAAAAACAATACGAACGCCTTGGCATACACGCCGCCGTACATGTCGGTCATTTCCTCTTTGCGGTAACGGTCCGGACCTTCTTCCTTCCCCTCCGATTCCATCATATAGTGGATGGATACCCTTCCGCCGGATACCGAACGGTATTCCACGATGGTTTTGTCCTCATACGGCAATAGTTCAGGCAGTTCCCCCGCATAATCCTTATAAAACGAAAAACACAATTCCTCTTTTATCATACCGCGCAGGAAATCCTTCACCACAACCCGCACCTTTTCCGTGATTTCCCCCTTATGCCCGGCATAATACTGCAAAAATGCCAGCCGGCATACCTTTTCCAACGGCTCCCCCCGTTCGTACACACGCAGCATATCCGTAAACACAAAGGCATCGGTTTCCCTGCCCTTCAGGAAAAAGCCGCGGGAACACCTGTTCAGGAACGCTGTCTCCACTTCCGCTTTCGCCCCTCCCGCAATATAGGTACGGAACACATCCATCTGCTCCTCCACCACGGCTCCGGTATCCATCATCTGGGTAAGGATGCGCTCGCAAAGCCCGTAGGTATCCACGTCAAAGGCTTCCGCAGCCTTCCATATGTCTCGCAGCCGTTTCATCGTCCCATGATAAAAACAGCATAAATAATAAAGCAGGTTGCCGTCATATTTTCCCTTCCCAAACACATGATAAACCACAGGTGTCATTTCCGCATCTTCCTCAAAACCGTCCCTGGCAATGAGCCTGCTGCAAAGCCGCATCATAATCTTGCTGTCCGTCCCCTGTACGCCGAACCGCTTTAACCACAAAAGCGCCTTGTCATACATCGCGCGCATTACCAGGAAACGGATGATTTCATTCCGCTCCCTGCTTTTTTTCCCTTCCGGCTCTATCTCCTGCAGGTAACGGTCCAGTTCCATCATATAGTCCCGCTCGTAATAATAGTGCAGCAGTTTCAGGCAGACCTCGTTGCGCCTGTCGTTCTCTATGTTTTCCGAAGCAGCAATATGCCGGAAACGGCTTTCGTTTTCTTCCGTGATTTCCTGAAAGGAATGCCCGTTTCCGCACAGGTAAATATCCAGCCCTTCATGCTCCGGCACAAAACCGCCCACCGCATCCGCCAGCCTTCCTGCCCGCATCAGCCGCTCCATCCGGTGCGGCACGCTGACCGTATAACGGTAACCCGCCCCGTCTTCCAAAAACACTTTATAATCTTCCCCGTACAAAGGCAGATATCCCTTTCCGCCGCTTAACGGGTAACGGTATTCCTTCCGGTCAATGGCATAACACACCACGGCATTCCGGATTTCCCTGTTCTCCGTCTGCACCAGATAGGTAAAGAGAAGGGGAAGCAGTTCCTTAGCCTTTTCCTCATCCAACTGCCCTGCCAAAAGGGTGTGCTGGTACAGATATGCCAAATCCTCATTAATCCTGCCCTTTTTTAACTGCGCCTGCACAAAATGGTCTATCTGGGAACAAAATTTAATATAATATTCGGGATGTTCTTCCTTCTTTTTGTAAATATAGGCATACAGGAAAGCATTCTTCCGGTAATCCAAATTGCTCTGGTAAGCAAAATACATCAGCACAATCCTTGGAATCTCCTCCCCGTACCCCTCCGGCAGCGCCATCATGTAATATTCATACAGTTTCGTTATACGCAGTTCCTTTTCTACGCCCATCCGGTACCACGGGAAATAACGTTCCTCCGTCCGGTTTCCCTTGATGAGCAGCGTACAGATTGCCTGTAACGTTTCATTATCCGGGTATTTCCCGTAACACGCCTGCAAAACATCAAAGGCATGGTGGGAATAATCCCTTAATTTCTGTGCCTGATAGCGGATTTGCACAATGATGTCCCGGTTCAGCAAATCCTTACGGGCGGCAAAACGCAGCACCTGCAGTTCAAAGGAATGGAGCTTCATAAGCAGCGTAGGATTCATCTCCAGCAGATGCCACGCCTCCACGTAAAGCACCGGGCTGACACAGCCCTGCCGAAACTGTTCTTCCAAAACAAGCCACCGCTTGGAAGGGCTTTTTACATATTCCTCCGACACATGCAGCATCAGCCATGCAATCCGCCAGTTCCCCGGATTCATCCGGTAAAGTTTCCCGATGCGCTCCGCCGTCCGGTCCACGTATTCCCCGTCGTCGCTTAGCAGCGTATTCAAATAAAGGTAATAGCAGTTGATTTCCGGCAGGCACTGTTCCAGCAGCACTTCCTCCTTCAACCGGTCCAACTGCCATGCCGCTTCCTTATACCTCTCCTGCGTCAAGTATAACTGCGCCTGGAACAGCCTGGTCTGGACATCCTTCGGGTCCAGGGCTGCCAGCCGGTCCACCAGTTTCTCCGTTTCCGCCATCCATGTCCCCGCCGTCAGTTTCTTTCCCCTGTAATTGCAGAAATATTCCATTAACAGCACCAAAATCTGCTTTTTCTCCCGTTCCAGTCCGAGTACCCGCGGACGTTTCGCACTGCCGCGCACCGTCACCGGAATCCTGATATCCGTATAGGAATTATAAACATGGAGACAGCCGTAATTGCGCCCCGCATGAAGATAATCGCCGTCAATATAATAAGCCAGCCTGCAGGTATTGCCCAGAAACTCGTTATCGGTCACGCGGTCTTTTTCCACCCGAAGAAATTCCCCTTCCGCTTCCACATGCAAAAAAGTATATCCCCAGCCATTCCTGGTAACAAGGATACTGTGTTCCGACATACCGGCAACATCATCCAACCGTATCTGCGTCTGGTCCGCGGCAAACGTCACCTTCTGTTTCTTATTGGTTTCCAGCAGAAATTCTTCCACATTCCGCTCATTGCCCCGTACCGCCGACAGCCCCTTATAGGCACAGTAATACTGCCTGTCCGCCCCTTTCGTAAAAATACGTTGGAATTCCTTGGAATAAAAGACTTTCACCGCCTCGTCCCAGTTCACTTTCGCCAAATTGGCAAAATGGAAAATATTGCGGATTTCACCCAGACTGGAGGAAACGGTTTCCTTCTCCATCGTAATCCTGTAAGGAATCTCGTATTCCCCATAATTGGAAAGAATGCTGAAAAAACCTTCCCACACTTCCCCTTCTTCCATCCCTTCGCTGTCAAAGCGGTAAGCGATTTCTTCCTTTTTTCCGATAAATTCCCTTGTCAGGGGCTGCATCTTAAGTTCCGAAGTATACACGCGTCCCTCTGCAGGCACTTCCTCCGGCGCGTATACCGTAAAAAATCCTTCGGTAATTTCCCCCTTGGAGACGGAAAGCTCTATGCTTTCCACCGAAAATCCCAACGGCTCACGTTCCAAATCTGCCTGCCCGGAACCGGTCTTCCTCTCATCGTAGTTTCCCGCTGCCACTGTCCGCCACCTTCCTCATCCGTTCCTTGTCCATTTCCATCCGGTATATCATCCGGCATATTCTTCCTTCTTTATCGTTATCAACACGCCCTGAAATCAGTACTTTTAGATTATATCATTCCTGCGGATTGTGTGCAACCACAGGAACCGGCAGTTACAGGCGGTGCCAATGCCAAAAGGGCAGGATAACCTGCCCCTTTGGTCAATGCAATTTTTTTATTTCCCGGTTGAAGCAGGACAGTATACTTACCGTAAACCCACATATCCCGGTACACAAAAACATAGCTGCCATGCCGCTTCCGGCGCCATTCCCAACGATTGTTCCCACTACCCCTGCCAATCTGTTCCCGGATACCATAAAAGGCTCAAAGACATAATCCGCCAAACAACCGCCGAGGATAATGCCCACCGGAATTGTGCTGTACTGGATGGCATTCCTGACTGCGAATACCCTCCCCTGCATGGCGGACGGAATCTTCCGGTACAGTATCGCGTTTTGGTTTGCCATGACAAAAGGAATTGGCAGGCTGGCAGCAACCGCGGCAGCCGTCCACCAAAATACATTTTTCCCGACCGCCATCATCAAATCCCCGAACAGAAAAGACAGTGCCGTCGAAACGAAAATTGCCTCTGCCTTACGGCGGCTCTCCTTTTTTACGGAAACAAGGATACCCCCGGCAATCCCTCCTGCACCCATGCAGGCATTTACGATTCCGAGTACATTGCTGTCCCCGGAACTTCTTGACAGTATCATGGGTGAGAGAATATTTTCATAAGTCAGCCTTGAAAAGAAGTTAATCAGCGCCATTGTCAGCATCATATATAAAATGCCTTTTTCGCTTTTCAGGAAGGCAAAACCCTCTGCCATTCCGGCAAAAGGAGAGCGGTATGTTTTTTCCTGCACCTGTTCCGGGATGGCAATAAAGAACAACAGCACACAGAAAGCAAATGCAAAGCTCACCAAATCAATCAGCAGAATCAGAGGGAGTCCGCCTGCCGCAAACAGGAAAGCTGCCATCATGGGGCCAAATACCACAATCAGGTTATGGGAGAAAGAATTCATCCCGCTCACATTTGAAATCTTCTCCTTCGGCACCAGCCACCCTGTCGCCACCGCGGATGCCGGCTGTTGAAAAGCGTTTGTTATGCCAATCACCGCATTTATCATATAAATATTCCAAACCGCCAAACGGTCCGCAAGCAATAATGCCAGCACGGCCAGTGAGCCAAACGCCGCAATGCCGTCCGAAACCAGCATGATTGTTTTCTTATTATGCCTGTCTATGAAGCTGCCCACAAACAGGCTTAAAATGACATACGGCACATAATTGCAAAATGACATCACTGAAACAGACATTGCCGACCGGCTCTGTCCATATGCCCATAGAACAAGCGCGAACCCGGTCATGGAACTGCCAAGCCCGGACACACTTTGGCTTAACCATAAAATAATATATTTCTTAAATGATTTTTTTTCCATTGAATTTTCTCCATTCCATTCTTAATCCCTCCGAGTCGGCACCCCCGCTACAAACAGCAGGATACTGACCCTCGTGGCAGTCGCCAAATATCCGCATAAGTGCGGCTGCCTGGCTCGTTACACGCAAGAATAAAAAGTACAAAATCCAATGTGGACGATTGCTTTTTTACCTCTGTACAAATATCGTCCAGTCACCAGACTTTGTACAGAGTTCTCCGTTTAGGTTAATCACGAAATGACAAAGCATATTTTCCACCTCCCCGGTTTGTCTTTTACGCAGGATAGTATAGCATGGAAGAATTTTTTAGTCAATCCAGTGATGTTTTGTAAAGGACTTTTGCCGTGAAGGATGACCTGTGTTACTTGACGATTGGCCAAAAAAACATTATTATGGATAATATGTAAAAAAATCCATAAAAAGAAAAAGGGAAGGGAAAAACAAAGCAATGAGTAAAGTATTCAAGAAAAAATGGAAAGAGGCGGCAAAAAAAAGCAGGCGGATCCTCATCGCAGCCACCGCAGGGGCTGTGGCATTTGGCAGCATCGGTTATGCGCAGGCGGCAAGCGTAGAAGATGTTTTCGACGAACAATATTATGCGGATGAATACCCGGATCTGAAAGCCGCATATGGATATGACAGGACCGCTCTGTTAAAGCATTTCATGATGTTCGGGCTCGCCGAGGGCAGAGTCATGAACGAAATGATAGATATCGTCAAATACAAGGAGATATATAAGGATCTTCAGGCTGCGTTTGGAGATGACTGGGATGCTTATATTGAGCATTATCTTCGCTATGGGGCTTTTGAGCAAAGAGACAGCGGCACCGACTTTGACCCTGTGGATTATCTTAACAGGTACACCGAACTGCAGGCTGCCTTTGGCAATGATCTGCTGGCGGCTTACGAACATTACAAGCAATACGGAAAACAGGAAGGCCGAGAGGGCAGAAGCGAATCTTCGTTAAATGCAGAAAAAATGGCGGCACAGTCTAATAGCCCTGCGGAATCTTCGGAGGAGAACCCGGAATCTCCGGAGGAATCTTCAGAACCTTCAAATCCTTCCGGACCTTCGGAACCCTCTGAGCCGGGAAAAAATGCTTTTGCAATTCAAAGCGTGGAGGTTGTTGGCGATGGACACATCAGGGTCACTTTGAATCAGAAGACGGAACAGGCTCTTACCTTGGAAGCGTTCAGTATCATATGTAATAGTGGCGGTTCCGATATGACAATCCGTTCTGTAACTACAAATGATAATATGGTTTATAATCTGTCAACTACCTATTACAGGGATCAGGAATATGATATACAGATTACTCTTCCTGACGGCACGGCAATCTCAAAGGTCTTTTCCTATAGGACGGATTGTGCGCATCTTGCAAGCATGAACGCCGTCCGCACAAGCGCCAGTGAAGCAAGAATTACCTATACTTCAGACCAACCCGGTTATTTCTATTATATATTAAGGGAAAACGGACAGGCTGTGGCTCAGGCCGCTTCCACGGAAGTAACGGAAGCAGACATCATAAGGGACGGCGTTAAAACGGAGATGAAGCAGCATGAGAATGCCTTCAACATTACCGGTTTGGCTGAGGGTATGCCATACACCATGTATTATGTAGCAGTCAATACGGAGGGAAAATCTACATTGGTAAGCAGCCTTTCCATAGCCGGGGATGTACATGCCGGGAATGCAGCCGCAATCCAAAGGGCTGAGGCATTTGCCGAAAAGCTGGAAAACGGCGAATACTTATATGGTTTTGAGATAGAGCTGGAAACCGCCACTCCGGAAAGCCTGGTTCTGGAACAGTTCCAAATAAGCTGTCCGTCAAGTGAGACAACGCTTGGAGAAGTCAGGACTTCGGATAATAAGGTCTACCGTGTGTATATGCAGAGAGGCAACATCCCTGCGAAAAATAATACTTACACGATCCTGATCACATTAAACGACGGTACACAGATAAACGGCTCCTGCTACCTTGACCTGCAGGCTCCCAACGCATATGCAGAAGTCATTGAATGGAAAGATGCGGACACGATCGTTGTTACCGTCAACTCAGACGAAGCCGGCACGCTTTACTATGCGGTTCAGGACGAAGTGGAAGGCGCAGGGACAACCGCGCCTAAGGATCCTGCACAGATTTATGCCAACGGTTCTACGGTTTCCATGGGATACGGCTGGAATTATATAACCATTAACGGCGCCAAAGCAGGGCAATGGTTCTGCTACGCAACAGAAGATGAGAGGGGCAACCGAGAGGATTTCTACAGCTATAAGGAGATTCCTGAATATACCGAACCGGCTCCCGATGATACATCCAAACCGGAGATTACGGACGTAACGGTTCTTTCCGCTTCCAACAGCGCAAAGCTCAAAGTGGTGTTCAACCAAACCGTATTCGGGCTTTACGACAATAGCCAAACCCAAATCAGCGGAATCGACAAAAGGCCGTCATTTTTCGCGGACTACGACTCGGAAGGAGGCCTGGAGGACAATGTGCTGATTCTGACTATGATGGATTCGGGCATTTCCATACCTGCGGGCGAACATACTCTGTCGATTGTATTCACTGACGGAAAAACGGCAACGTTTAACTTCACGGTATAGGCGTCCAGCCGGACGTACACGCCGACAGCCCGTTTTGCATCCGATTTTCGAAGCATAAGGCTGTGCACAAATAAAGGGAGCGCAAAATCATTGATAAAGATGATTGAGCGGCATCTTTGCCATAAGAAATATGAGGTAGTGTCAAGTAATCTATGAAAAACTGAGCCGAAAAAAAATAGGCTCAATT
>CAJUMD010000022.1 GCA_910587275.1 uncultured Kineothrix sp. | reverse complement strand
TTGTAACTTATTAACTATATAGCTCTTGTGGCTATATCATTATTATACTAGGAGGCTTTTACATGAATGCCATAAAAGAAAGGATACTTGGTGCCGTCACTGTCATGAATGACTCTGATGCGGAAAAAGTATGGAAGTTCGTCGCCGAAAACCTGTCCCCACGTTCATGGGAAGATATTGAGGAAGTTACTCCCGATGAATGGGACTTAAAAATGCTCAATGACATAGCAAACGACCCGGATTGCCATGAGTTTACCACCCAAGAAGAATTACTGAAAGAGCCAAACCTAAACTTATAGCTCTGATGCCATCGAAATCCGGCCCTGCTATTATTGCATTATCAATAAATCCCTGATAAAGAGGGGCTTAGCATAAAAAAAGGAGAATACCCATGTCAAAACAGCAGATGATCGAAAATTTAGTTTCCACGGCACCTGAAAGTAAACTCGATATAATTCTTGCCTTCATTAAATTCATTTTAAAGGATGGCACAGAACCGGGCAATTCACTTTTAAGTGAACCGGCTTTGGCAAAAGATTGGCTTAGTGATGAGGAGGAAGAAGCATGGAAAGATTTATAAAAGGCGATATTGTTGTTCTCCCATTTCCGTTTACGGATTTAAGTTCCTCCAAGAAGCGCCCCGCTGTTGTTCTTGCCGATTTAAGGGGGACGATTATATCATGCTGCAGGTCACTTCCCAAAATGTAAAGGACAACTATGCGATACCCCTGTTACAGTCTGACTTTTCTTTTGGTTCGCTCCGGCAAGAAAGCAATATCCGTCCAAACAAAATTTTCACTTTGGACAAAAGCCTTATTCTATATAAAGCCGGCCATTTGAATCCCATAAAAATTGAAGAGTGCGTTGAAAAAGTATGCAGCATAATTGCAGGCGCCCCATAAGGTAAAGTATATTTGGCTCAAAACAAACCTTGCAACGTCGCAACAGAAGGAAAGGAGGCGAACCATGTTAAAAAGACACGCAAACAAAACAGCCAGCCCAAAGGCTGGCTGTTTATGTACTTACTTCTTTTTCTATTTTTTGCACATATCCCTGCATCTGATTTGCAATAGTTGGTGATATATTGTCCGGCAGATATCTTGCAGTCCTGCTGTTACTCTCCAACTGCTTGTACATTTGAAGGACTTTCGCGCTGAACAGCCCACTGTTATACATCATTTCTTCCCGTTCCTTATGGCTGTGGCTGTGGAGATTCTGCTCTTTTGCCATCTTTGCCTCCACCATATGCACTACCGTATAAAAGCATATAGTCGCAATCCAATTACAGTGCTTTTTATTGGCGGCGTCAAATAAGGTTTCCAATATTTCTTTATTCTCTGTATATTTATTCCTGTGATCCTGTACTGTTCCCACTCCGGCTACCTCTTTCGTATAAAACATTTATTTCCTCAAACATCTGCCCTATCCCGTTGGAAGTGTTCACGTCCAGCACCATAAAATCATGGATTTCATCATATTTCCTGCGTAAATCAAACGCAAAGCCATTGTATTCAAGAACCTCATCCACCGATGAATCATCCATAACAATGATAAATTCTGTCTTTCCGCCGTTTTTTGCGCTTATTGCTTTCACAATATCATTTTTACTTTTGCAGAACTCAATTAATTCCCTGTGCCATCCGCATTTATTCAAATCCAGTGACCATGCCTCAATCATATCCACCATCCTGTTTTGGCTGTACCCGTCTTTGCATGATGCCACGATATTTAATGTCAGCATTTTATACGCATTTACTGATGCCGTACTTTCATTTACAATTTTTTCGGCATTCATAACCCGCATTTCCGTTACTGCCTTTTGCAGGGACCGCATCCCGTTTTCCACTGCTCTCGTATAAATATATGAAGTTCCCGTCATACTATATCCCCCCTTTTCTAAAATCCGATATTTTTATTAAACGCCTTTTGGTATTCCTTTCCGCACTCCATAAAGCCATCCGTTATTTGTCTCATGGCCTCTATCGGAATTGTTACCGCATACCCACCCGTGCAATCCTGTTCCGTACCGTTCAATACAAGCAAAAAATCGCTTTCACTGAACCCTATTTTTATGGATTCCAAATTGTGTATATCCATTTCCTTATCAGCCTCTTTACCCATTTTTCCTCCAAATCTATGTCATGAATCGGATTTCATGTCCCCAACTGTACAATAAAAAGTGACAAGTATTTACAAATAATACACGCCACTTTTAACTTTACAGTAATATTATAGCCTAAAAAATCACAATTCACAACCACAAGATGGCAATTTAGCATACCCGTTTTTCCTATATATTGTGTTTCAAACGGTGCCGCTTTTCCGCTTTACCGTCCTGCAATCCGATGATGTTTTCTGTTGACACCCCGCTCTCTTTCGATATAATATATGGTCATACGGCACACCGGACAGAACAAACCTTGCGACGTCGCAACAGAAGGAAAGGAGGCGGACCATGTTAAAAGGCGCATGTTACGTCAGGGTATCCACCGACAACCAGTTGGAAAATTACAGTATCGAGGAGCAGACCGGGCGCCTGCAGGCGTTCTGCAGGGCGAAGGACATCACGCCCGTAAAGTTCTACACCGACGGCGGTTATTCCGGCGGCAATACCAACCGCCCCGCGCTGCAGCAGATGCTTGCCGACATAGATGCCGGCGCCATCGATGTCGTGATAGTCTATAAGCTGGACCGTCTTTCCCGCAGCCAGAAGGACACCCTCATGCTCATCGAGGATAAATTCATGGCCAACCATGTGGACTTCATATCGGTCAACGAAAACTTTGACACCACCACCCCCTTTGGGCGGGCGATGATCGGCATCCTTTCCGTGTTCGCACAGTTGGAAAAAGACCAGATTACGGAACGTTTTACCATGGGAAGGATCGGGCGGGCAAAAAACGGGCTCTACCACGGCGGCCCCACCGCCCCCACGGGGTACGACTACGTGGACGGCAGGCTCATCGTAAACGAATACGAGGCGCTCCAGGTCAGGGATCTGTATGGGCGCTTTGCCAAAGGGCATACCCTGCATAACTGCTGGAGGTACATGCAGGACACGTATGTCACGAAATACGGGGCATGGACCAGTGAAACGCTGGTGCGCCATGTCCTGCAGAATGATGTCTACATAGGCATGGTGAAGTTCCAGGGCAAATCCTACCGGGGTATCCACGAACCCATCATCCCCGTGGAACTGTATGACACCGTACAGGACATTTTTGCCAATTCCAGGCGGGACGCCCCTTCCTTTAAGCGCTCCCCCTTTAAGGCGGCCACCCTGCTGTCCGGGCTCATTTTCTGCGGCCGGTGCGGGGCAAGATACCACGGGGAACACGGGAACTACACCTGTTACAGCCGTTCCAAGGGCAGCCGGAAGAACATTGTCGACCCGGACTGCAAAAACAGGAAATGGAAAATACCGGAGCTGGATGCCTACATCACGGAGTACATTGCGGGTTTGGGCTTCGAGGACATACCGGAACGGAAACAGGCTGCCGCCCCCAGGGACCATTCCCGCAGAATCGCCGAAATAGACAAACAGATCCTGAACCTAATCGACCTCTACCAGCTCGGCAGCATCCCGATGGAAACGATATCGGGCAGGATTGACGCCCTTACCATGGAGAAAAACAGCCTTGCGGAGGAAATGCGGCAGGAACCGCCGTCCGCCCCCACGCGGGAGGATTACCTCAAGTTCAAAAACCGCTTCCTGGATCTTTTGGAAAACGGGGACCTGCAGGAAAAACGCGCCTGCCTTGCCAACATGGTGGAACGCATCGTGATTGACGGGGACCGGATAGATATGGTTTTAAGGTAATTGCAGATATACACACTCCATACACATTGTAAGGCTCTGCTTCCCGCAGGCATGGCATTTCCTGAAGCATTTATCCAAATTAAACGCCACACGGGGCAGATAACCCGAATCTTCCAAAACGGTAAACAGTGGGAAAAATATTGCCATAGGCGGCAGCATCACCGCCACAATCCATGATACCACACGGTATACCCCATCCACAGCCAGGCTGCGGAGCGTCTCCGGTACTCCAAGCCAACGCAGTCCATTTGTCAGTTTCCCTTCCAAAAATGAAAAAAAAGTCCTCAACAGTTCGGAAGGATAATTTGCCCCTACAATTGTCAGCCAAAAAATTCCCAAAAGAAGCAGGAACATCACCGGTACCGCCGTCCATTTCCCCGTGAAAATCCTGTCCTTTCTGCGGTCAGGCTCCAAATAACCGTCGTCCCCGTATTCCACCAGCCCGTGACACAGCTTAGCCGCGGCGTCGTCCCCGTTTTTTTCTTCCCATTCCCCCACGGTGCCGCCCTCTTGTTTCCCCGCCATTTCATCAATGGCGCGGTATACTTCCCTGATTCCCACTCCTGCCCGCGCCGCCGTCCCGACCACGGGAACACCCAGGCGTTCCTGCAGTCCATGCAAATCTATCCGTATCCGCTTCTTTTCCGCCTCGTCCATCAAATTCACGCAGACTACCACCCGTTTTGTCAGTCCCAGCACCTGCAGGACCAGTCCCATACTCCGCTCCAGGCATACTGCGTCACAGACCACTGCCACCACGTCGGGAATGCCGGAACAGATAAAGTCCCTTGCCACTTCCTCCTCCGCCGAACGTGTATGTAAAGAATAACAGCCGGGAATATCCACCAGCACATAACCCTGCTGCCCGCAAGAAGCATAGCCCTGCGCGCTTTCCACCGTCTTGCCCGCCCAATTCCCGGTATGCTGGTGCAGTCCGGTCATGACATTGAATACCGTACTTTTTCCTACATTGGGGTTTCCTGCCAGCGCCACAATAATATCATCCTTTTTCTTCTTTTTTATTTCCAGCCCGCAATCGGCTGCCCCAATCCCCTCCGAAACATTATTCAGTCCCATTTCCTTCCGCTCCCCCTTCCACTTCCACGCCTATTTTCCCCGCGTCGCTGTTCCTGAGGGCTATTAACGTCCCTTTTACAAAATACGCCGCCGGATCCCCGAAAGGACTGCCGTAAACACACTCTATGCGGGCCCCGTGCACAAATCCCATATCCTTAAGCCTCTGCCCGGTTTCTTCCGCCACATGCATCTCCACGATTCTTCCCCATTGCCCCGCATGCAGGTCATCCAGTCTGCAAACCTTCTTCCCCATTCCCATTTCCTTCCGCAATGCGCTCTTTATATCATTATGCAGAAAAACGGGGACGGTTCTCACCATTCAGGTCCCCTGCCTTCCTTGGGTGTCCGTGTGCATAAAAAACAGCCTGCCGGTAATCTTCCAAAACCAACAGACTGTTATCATTTATCACATACCATATGCCAAACGCCATATACCGGCAGTCAGGAACCGTTCCTTATTCCGCAGGTTTAAACTTATCCGTCCCCACCCCGCAAACGGGACACCGGAATCCTTCCGGCAACGGTCCTTCGTGGACATACCCGCATACCTGGCAGACATATTTTTCCTGTCCGGCATCTTTCCCCTGTCCGTTCCCGGCAGCGGCATCCGTACCGTCCGTTCCGCCGTCTCCCTCCGGCAGATATGTCGGCGCATTTTTCGGGCTTTTTCCTTTTACCACCTTATGATAATAAGCATAAGTCATAGCGTCACCCATATCCCCGTATACGACACCGTCCAAAACTTCCCCTAAAAATACCGTGTGGGTCGACGTCTCCATCCGGTCCACCACCCTGCATACCACATAACCGCAGGTATGCTTCACCACGGGCATCCCCTGTACCATCTCATAATCCACGGACCGGAACTTATCCGCATCCCTGCCGGAACGGAAACCGAAATTACCAATCAGTCCCGCATCCGAATCCTCCGCCAAAATCGAAAAAGCAAATTTTCCCGTTTTCCCGATACAACCGTTGGTATAGTTATCATGGTTAATACTCACCGCCACCGTGGCAGGACTGGAAGTCACCTGCATAATACTGTTGGCGATACAGCCCGTGGGACGTTCCCCGTCCATTGTACTGACAATATAAACCCCGTAAGACATATGTCGAAAAACCGATGTATCCATAATACTCCTTTCCGCGCCCCGCGCATGGATGATTTCTATATGCCATTGCCTCTGCTTCTTTCTATTTTACCCCTGAAAACACGGATTCTTGCAGAAAACTTTCCCCATTCCAAAATTTTTTATGCCTGATGCCACGGAACACTTTACAGGAAGGTCTTATAATCCTCATAATTTTTCTCAAGCAACGATGGCGTATCCAGGCCGTAAGGACATTTTCCCCTGCATTTCCCGCAATGCAGGCAGTCCGCGATTTTCTTCATTTTCTCCTGCCATTCTTTACTCAAATATCCCTCCTTCGGCGCGCGCCGCAGCAGCAGGCTCATCCTCGCGCAGTTGTTAATTTCAATTCCGGCAGGACAGGGCATACAGTATCCGCAGCCCCGGCAGAAATCCCCTGCCAGCTCTGCCTTTTCTTTTTGGATTTCCTCCTCCATCTGCGCCGTCAGCGCCGGCGGATTTTCCTGGTAAGACAGGAACTCATCTAATTCCTTTTCCCTTTGGATGCCCCATATGGGCGCCACATGATCATACTGCGCCATATAGGCATAAGCAAGGGCAGAATTAGTAATCAGGCCGCCAGACAGGGCTTTCATGGCGATAAATCCCATGTCCTTCTCTTTGCACATGCGGACAATTTCCAAATCCGGCTCCCCGGCAAGATAGGAAAACGGAAACTGCATGGTTTCGTACAGACCGGATTCTATCGCTTCTTCCGCCACGGCAAGCCTGTGGTTTGTAATGCCGATGTGGCGGATTTTCCCCTGCTCTTTCGCTTTTAAGGCAGCCTCGTACAGCCCCGTCCCATCCCCCGGCTTCGGGCAGAATGCCGGATTGTGGAACTGGTAAATATCTATGTAATCCGTTTTTAGCATCTGCAGGCTCGTATCCAAATCCTTCCAGAATCCTTCCGCATTCTGCGCCCCTGTTTTTGTGCTTATTATGATTTTTTCCCTTGTATAAGCAAATGCAGCTCCCAGCTTCTCCTCGCTGTCCGTATACCCTCTGGCGGTATCAAAATAATTGATGCCGTTATAAAATGCTTTCTGAAACAGGTAAACCGCTTCTTTCCCGGACACGCGCTGCACCGGCAATGCACCGAACCCGTTTTTGCTTACCACAAGCCCTGTCTTTCCCAATATGACTTTCTGCATATTTTTCCTTCTTTCTTTAAAAAAATGACTTTTGTTCTCCTTCGGATTTCTTTTCCCTGCTTCCGTTCTTTTTTCCGCCTTTTTCAAAACGGCTCTTGCATCCGCCGTCATTGTCCCAACAGTTCCTTGATTTCCTGCAACAGTTCCAAATCACCGGGCTGGACCTTGATGTTTGCCGTCATTTCCTCCCCTTCCGGATTCTTCACGGTAATCTCTATCACACTTCCTTCCTGCACCCCTTTTGCCATGGCCGCTTTCAGGAAAGCCGCGAACTTCGGGTGCTGTCTGTGAAACTCATTTTTCAGGTTCATAATTTTCATCATGGATGCCGGATTCATCATATGCCTTTGTCCTTTCCTATCGGTTTTCCCAAATGTTTCCGTCTGCCAGCCTTACAAAGGTGCCGCCCTTTACCTCAACCACCCTCTCATCATCCACTGCCAGCCATGCGCCCGCGGCGGAAGGGTTATACACGCCCGTACCGTCTGCCGTAAACTGCAAATTCCTGCACACATTCCTGTAATCGATAATTTCAATATTGGTGGCATACCAAATGTCTTCCCTGCCTCCCATATATTCGCAAAATTCCTCTATAACATTCCAATTGCCGTCCTTTTCAAATTCGTAGCTGTGTCCCCACACATACATCAGCTTCCAATACTGCTTCTTGGAAAATCCCGCAAAAAACTCCGCTTTTTCCATCAGTCCCGCATCGTTGTGATGGCAGGTGGGATGCCATTCCATGGGGTCTTCCGGCAGAGCATAATCGTCCACGCATTCCACCACCCTGCCGTATGCGATTCCCAGCTTTTGGAACAGCTCCTTAATTTCCTGACTGTAAGAACCGTTGGGATACGCATGTCCCCTTACCGGATAGCCCGTCAGCGATTCCAGCCCTTTCCTGTCCTCCAAAATCTCCGCCGCGGCTTCCATCAGGGGACACCGCGCAATTGTAGGATGGGTATAGCTGTGTGTTGCTATCTCATGCCCTTTGTAAAGCTCCACCAACTGCTGTTTTTCCAGCCGTTCCGGGTGGTTTTCATTCATAAGCCCGTAGTTAATGTTAAAAGTGCCTTTTATCCCGTATCTGTTAAATATTTCCACAAGTCTGACGTCCTCTTTCTTCCCGTCGTCATAACTCATGGTTAATGCTTTCGCCTTTCCTCCCGGAAAACAATAGTATACTCTCATGAAATCCTCCTTCCTTCCTGCCCGCATATCCGGGCAGGACACAACACTTGCAATCCAAACCCAAATCCCTTAATCCGTAGGTTTTTGATAAAAACGCCCCGAAAGTTCGTCCGTCTTGACCTCATTAATGAACGCTCCTTCATCCGCCATTCTTACCGCCTGCGCTACCTTTTTCACTTCCTCCCTTGATACCACCGAATAAACCACATTCCGTTCACAATGTTCATAAGAGCCCTTTCCTTCCAGTATCGTTGCCCCATGGTTGCTTACGGCAAAAATCGCATCGCAGATTTCCTCCGGTTTGTCCGTAACGATAAAGAAAGTCTGTTTCTGGTATCTTTTATACAGGATATGCAGCACCTGCGTGGAAGCGTATTGGAATATAATGGAATAAAGCGCTTTATCCCAGCCGAACAAAAGTCCGGCAATGGACAATATCACAATGTTAATCCCCAAAATCAGGTTCCACGAATCCATCCCCTTCTTTTCGGATAGGTAAATGGAGATAAAATCCGTCCCGCCGGTAGTCGCATTCATCATCAGGCACATGCTGATTCCCAGCCCGTTTAATATGCCGCCGAAAATACTGATTAGCAGAATATCGTACGTTATCACCTGCGCCGGTATAATATCCGTCAGGAAACTGGTAAGGACAATCACCAAACAGGAATATATGGTAAACTTTTTACCGATAAACCGGAATCCCATATACACGGGAACCGCATTTAACAACAGATTAATCACCGAATATGGGACCTCAATCCCCATATACCTTTCAAATATTGTTTGGAACAATATGGTCAGGCCCGTGGCGCCGCCCGGATACAGTCCGCCCGTCCTGACAAACGACTTAATATTCAACGCCATCAGGCACGCTGCCACGCATATTACAATAATCCGTTTGATATCCTGTTTAAAATTAAACTTCATCTCTCCGCTTCTCCCTCTGTTTTCTGCCGATTATGTTTTTCTACCATTGCGGCACATCCTATTCCTGCCCTGGAATCAATGGGCAAACACGTTCTTGCATATTATACCAAACATTTTTTATCCTTACCTGAAATGCAGGAAGTTCTTCCCCGCCTTCTTCGGGTGCTTCAGTACAATGGCAGATGTGGGAGGCAGGGTCACTTTCACACGTCCCTTAATAATCGGATACTCTGCCTCCTCGGTTGTAAAGCCTTCCGCCGTAGTGAGCATCAGGCGCTTCATTTTCCCTTCCTTAGGCGTACCGAGGTGCCATACGGAGATTTCCTTCGTCACCTCATGGTGGTTGTTATTAACCAAAATCAGTGACTGCTCCTGTCTGTTAAACCGTCCGTAGCCGATGATATTGTAATCGGCTTCCATGTATTTTAATGACCCCGTAAGAAATTCCCTGTTTTCCTTATGAATGGCAATCATCCTCCGGTGGAACTCAATCAGTTCCCGGTCCTCCCGTCCCCAGGGATACGTCCTCCGGTTATCCGGGTCGGTAAAGCCCGTCACGCCCGCCTCGTCGCCATAGTATATCGTAGGCGCTCCCGTCCATGTCATTTGGATGAGGACAGCCTCCCGCATCACCGCCTTGTTGACGTTGTGGTTTGCCATTTCCGGTCCGAGGGAATTGGTCCTGCCCACCACATGGTTCGTTCTTGTCAGAAACCGGGAATGGTCATGGTTGGACAGCTCGTTCATGGCAATGTACAGAGACGGCATGGTCATGTTCGCCCCGTTATACGCCATCGCCCCCCAAAAACTTTCCGCATTTCCCAGCATATCCTGCCGGAAATCATCGCTATGCTTCTGCATTCCCGTTAAGAACCAAGTCACCGGCTCCATGAAAGCATCATAATTCATGATGGAATCCCATTCATTCCCGTGCAGCCAGTCCCGCGGGTTGCCGTAATGCTCCGCCAGCACAATGGCATTCGGATTTGCCTGCTTCACCGTCTTATAGAATTCCTTCCAAAAATAATGGTTGTATTCCGGCGAATGCCCCAAATCCGCCGCCACGTCCAGCCGCCACCCGTCCGCATTGTACGGCGGGGAAACCCATTTCCGCGCAATGTGCATCACATACTCAAACAGCTCACGGGAAGCCTCATAATTTAACTTCGGCAGGGTATCATGCCCCCACCATCCGTCATACGTACCGTTATAGGGCCATGCTCCCTGGTTATGGAATGCGAAATATCCATGATAAGGGCTTTCCCTGTCCACGTAAGCCCCCTTCTCGTATCCCTCCTGATTCTCGTAAATCCGTTCCCGGTCCATCCACTTGTTAAAAGAGCCGCAATGGTTAAACACCCCGTCCAATATCACCTTCATCCCACGCCTGTGAGCTTCCGCCACCAGGTCGGCGAATAACCGGTTACTCGCCTCCAGGTTCGCTTTATCCGTCACACGTTTAATGTACCTGGACGCAAACCGGTTCTCCTGCCCATGGTGCAGCAAATCCCCGCCGTCCTCCACGATTTTCCCGATATGGGGATCTATATAATCATAATCCTGTATGTCATATTTATGGTTGGAAGGCGAAACGAACAGCGGGTTAAAATAAATCACGTCAATACCCAAATCCTGCAGGTAATCCATCTTATCCAGCACTCCCTGCAAATCCCCACCGTAAAACTCCCGCACCCCCATGGCAGCCGGGTACTTGTTCCAGTCCTCCACTTTTACGGTATTATCACCGATATAACGGTATTCATCGGTCAATACATCATTTGACGTATCCCCGTTATAAAAACGGTCCACGTAAATCTGGTACATGACCGCCCCTTTCGCCCATTCCGGCGTCTTATAACCCGGAATCAACCGGAAATCATAATGCCGGTCCGGCTGCTTCTGTACCCCCTTCAGGCTGTAATAACATAATATTTTCCCTGCCTGTACCTCAAAATAATAACTGATTTCCCGGTTCTCCAACTGTACCGTATGGGAATAGTAATCAAAAAGATCATCCGATTCCGACTTAAACATCATGTGCTTTTCATTGTCACAGACAAAATACACCCGGTCCACGTTATCCTTCTTCGTGCGGAACTTCACCGTAACCTCACCATACACGCTCGGCTCCGGCGGAACCACGTAATCACCTGTCAAATCGCTGAACAATGCCCTTTTGTCAAACACAGGACGCATCGCCGAAATATAATACTGGCGGTCCTGCTCCCTTTCAAGAAACCTGTTTGTATCCATGCATTTTTCTCCCTTTATTTTCTATGAACCATTTTATACCATGAAATACAGATATTCAAGTCATTCCGTTTCATACCCATGTATAATAGTAATGATTCCGCCTGAAATGCCATATCCGTGCTGTGTATGAGGGCAAGATGGTTAATTATTTCCGCAGTAAAATGCGCAGTAAAAAAGACAGCCACCGATCTGCTGTCTTTTTTAGAGAAGGTATTTCTTTCTTATGGGGTATAGCAAAAAACTATATAATGCATTGGGGGGTTACAAATAGTATAATACCATATGCCCCATTTGGCGTAAATACCAACGTTTCACAAATATAACAAATTACCTGTATATTTTTTGTTTATTTTGCACAATTACAAATTCCAATCACTTAAAGAAGTCTTCCGGACCGCCTTCCACCGCAAATAACCCTTCAAATTCGTCCCGTGTAATCTTTTCTTTCTGCAAAAGCAGTTCCGCACAGCGGTGCAGGATGGATTCATGCTCGGCAATGATTGCCTTTGCCCTGGCATAGCAGTCGCCGATAATGCCTTTTACTTCCTTATCGATTTCGCCCGAAATCAATTCGCTGTGGCTCTTGGCATGGGCAAGGTCACGACCGATAAATACTTCCTCGTCGTCATCGTCATAATTAATCACGCCGATATTGTCCGACATACCATACCGCGTCACCATCCTGCGGGCTACTTTCGTAGCTTTCTTGATATCGCTGGAGGCGCCTGTGGTAATATCGTCAAAAATGATTTCCTCCGCGATACGCCCGCCCAAAGAAACCATGATTTCCTGAAGCATCTTGCCCTTTGTCATGAACATTTCATCCTTTTCCGGCAAAGGCATGGTATAACCCGCCGCACCGAGTCCCGTGGGAATAATGGAAACGGTATAAACCGGTCCCACATCCGGCAGCACATGGAACAGGATGGCATGACCGGCCTCGTGGTAAGCCGTAATCTTCTTTTCCTTATCGGAAATGATACGGCTCTTTTTCTCCGTACCGATTCCTACCTTAATAAAGGACTTCCTGATATCCTCCTGCTTCACAAAGGCACGGTCCTCCATTGCCGCATGAATGGCTGCCTCGTTCATCAGGTTTTCCAAATCCGCACCGGTGAATCCCGCCGTGGTCTGTGCAATCTGGTCCAAATTCACGTCCTCGGCAAGGGGTTTGTTCTTGGAATGTACGGCAAGAATCTCTTTGCGTCCGCGCACATCCGGCGCCGCCACCGTAATCTTCCGGTCAAACCGGCCCGGACGGAGGATTGCCGGGTCAAGGATATCCACACGGTTCGTTGCCGCCAGGACAATGATTCCCTCGTTGACGCCGAATCCGTCCATTTCTACCAAAAGCTGGTTTAATGTCTGTTCCCTTTCATCGTGTCCGCCTCCCATACCGGTACCGCGCCGTCTCGCCACGGCATCAATTTCATCGATAAACACGATACAGGGCGCATGTTTTTTTGCATCCGCAAACAAATCGCGAACCCTCGATGCACCCACACCCACGAACATTTCCACGAAATCGGAACCGGAAATACTGAAAAACGGCACACTCGCCTCACCGGCAATCGCCTTGGCAAGCAGTGTTTTACCGGTACCGGGCGCACCCTCCAAAAGTACCCCCTTGGGAATCCTCGCTCCCACCTTCGTAAACTTCCCCGGTTCTTTCAGAAAATTAATGATTTCCTCCAATTCTTCCTTTTCTTCCTGCAGACCCGCCACGTCCTTTAACGTTACTTTATTATCCAGCGTAAGCCGTGCACGGCTCTTGCCAAAATTCATCATTTTGGAACTGCCGCCACCGCCTCCGGAATTTTGGGCATTCATCATAACGAAAAAGAAAACGCCCACCACCAGTACAAGCAGGATGGGGAAAATACTCGTCATAAACCAGTTTTCCCTTGGGATATCCCGTACCTGCGGGTCCAGCCCGTAAACCTCCAGTTCATTTTCCACTTCCTGTATGTCCGTGGCATACAAAGTCCGTTCCTCACCGCTTTTTAAAAATACCCTGACCACGCCGGTAGGCGTCTCCTTATTCGGCTGGATTACCGCGCCGATAATATCGCCTTCCTCGAGGTCTTTCGTCAGCATCCCATGGGTATAATCCGTTTCCTGGCCGTTTAAGCCCCGGAACATCCACGCTGCCAGAAACATCAGCCCTAGTATCACCAAAAAATATGTGTTATAGTTCTTTTTACCATTACTGTTCAATTTCGTTTTCACCTCGTCAATCAAATTCCACTACGCCGATATAGGGCAGGTTCCGGTACCTTTGGTCATAATCCAAACCATAACCCACCACGAATTCGTCCGGAATCCGGAAACCCGTGTAATCCACATGGACATCCGTCACCCTCCGTTCCGGTTTATCCAACAGCGTACAAAGCCGCAGGCTCTTTGGTCCCCTGTCCCGCAGCATTTCCAACAGGTAGCTTAACGTCCTGCCGGAATCCACGATATCCTCCACCACGATTACTTCCTTATCCTTCAGCGGCTCATCCAAATCCTTTACGATTTTCACTACCCCGCTGGATTTCGTCTCACTCCCATAGCTGGACACCGACATAAAATCAAGGGAAACCGGAACGGTAATCCGCTTCGCAAGTTCACACAGAAAGAAGCTCCCCCCTTTTAACACGCACACGAGGTGTACTTGTTTCCCCTCATAATCCCTGCTGATCTGTTCCCCAATCTCCTGAATCCTCCGGTCCACTTCCTCTTCGGACAGCAGTACCCTAATCCGCTCTGACATCTAAAGTCCTCCTCTTATCTGTACTTGCAAAATACGCCTGGTATCCTCCGTTACCTTATAATACTCACTGATACGGTATCCCGGCACCCACAGGACATGGCTGCCGTCCGCCAGGACATAGATTTCATCCCTTTGGTTCCTGGGAATCTTCTCCCCGATCATATAATCCTTCAGCTTTTTTCTCGATAGTTTCCCATTCTGATGAATGGTAAGATAATCTCCCGTTTCCCTGGTACGAAACAATAGAGACTTAGTTATTCTATCATAGTCAAACCATTTCGTACATGATTTTTGCGGAATAAATTGGGATTTTCCCAAAAAAAATGCAGATAATCCGCTTTCCGGCGGCAAATTCCCTCTTTCCAACAAAGTAAAAACCACTTCCCCAAGCCCCGGTACCGCTAACCCCCCTCCTGTCGGAACATGCAGCGGCACCGGAAACCCTTCCGCCCCACCGCAAACTTCCTTCCGGCTGTCTTTCTTCCCGTCTTCCCGGCAAAATACCAGCCGTACCCCTTCCCGGCGCGGTTCCCTGCGGACCACCAGTCCATAAGGCAGGGAAATCTGTTTACTTCCCTCTTTGCCCAATAGCCGTTCCATTTCCCCCACATGAACCGAAGTAATGTCCTTCCTCCCCTCCGTCACCCGCTCCAGTGCCAGCAGCAGCACCTGCCTGCGGATAAAAGGATCTTCCGCCAAAAGCCGGTCCGCATCCAGCTCCGGCAATCCCGCCGTCCCCCTGCCGTCCGCAGCCCCGGCTTCCGGCTGCACGCTGTCCGCCACGCATCTTAAATATGCCGCTTGCGCCTGTCTCCTCACATACCCTTCCGTCTCCGCCAACAAATCTGCGGTACCGCACATATGCCCCACGGCGCCCTGGCAGATTTCCTTTTCCACATATGGAAATATATGGTTGCGGATACGGTTTCTTGTATAAGTATCCTCCATGTTTGTCCGGTCTATACAAAAAGATATTCCCCTTTCCGCAAGAAATTCCTCTATCTCCCCCCGTTCCAGACAAAGAATCGGACGGATCACGCACCCCCGCACCGGACGGATTCCTGCCATTCCCGCCAATCCGGTTCCCCGGAACAAATGGAACAGCATCGTCTCCGCCCTGTCATTGGCATTATGCGCCACCGCAATTTTACCCTTTCCACAAGAGCAAAATTCCCCATTGGAAGACCTTCTACCCAAACCGTCCGCTCCCCCGTCCGCATACCAATCCAACGCCTCCCGGAACGCCCGGTACCGCACCTTCCGTCCCGCTTCCTCCTCCGAAATCCGTTCCCTCGCCGCATATGCCCTTACATCCTCATGTACCGCCGTAAGGGGGACCCCCCTCTCCCTGCACAGCCCCTCCACATAAGCCTCATCCGCATCCGCATCCCCCTGCCGGATTCCATGGTTCACATGCACCACCGCCAAGCGGAATCCTATCTCCCCAGCCAGCTCACACAACAGAAAAAAAAGACAGACCGAATCCGCACCCCCGGACACCCCTGCAACCACTGTGTCCCCCGGCGCAATCATCCGGTACTTTCCAATATACTCCTTCACCTTCCCCAAAATCCCACATTCCATGTAAAAACCTCTCCTAACCGTCCTGTCCCCTCCATCTTAATCAATCCCCCCTGAAAAGTCAAATGGGTTTAGGGGGAATCTGTGGGAACGAAAGGCGATGTAAGGCGGACGCATAGGCAGAGATTTTTGGCAGGGTGGCGGCTGCGCCTGTTCCTGTTTTCCGTGCTTCGTTTTCGGCGGAGTTTTTCCTGGCAGAATGCGGATATCAAAGGGAAATCGGGCACGGATGCCCGATTTAGCCCGATTCGGCATGGATGCCGATAGAGGGCGTCCCGCAGCCTGCGAAATCCCATGCCATTCTGCCTGGAAAAACCGCCGAAAAAAGTGCACGGAAAACAGGAACAGGCGCTGCCGCAGCCGCTCTTTAGCCGCCCGCTTTCCTGTCCCTGCCCTCCCGCCCAATCCCTCCGGCACATGCGTCCGCCCCTTCCCCCATTCTACAAATTCTCCCATATCCCAATTACCATTACGGTCATGTCATCTCGGATTTTCCCCTTACTTTGGCACAAACTGAAATTCAGAATGTGGTTGGCAATTTCGGACGGATTTTTCAGGTTAATCCTGCCCAGCATTTCCGGCATCATTTCTTCACCCACCCCCTGGGACAGGGCATCCAGTACGCCGTCCGATACCATAATGATATAATCGCCGTCCACCAGCCTTCGTCTTGTGACTTCCATATCCATTTCATAGAATACGCCTAACGGAAGATTCCTTGCCGATATCTGCTCAATCAGGTTTTCCCGTTTAATATAAGAAGGCGCTGACCCCACTTTGATGAACTCACAGACACCAGTGTACAAATCCGCCTGGCAGATGTCCAGCGTGGACATGTTTTTGGATTCCCCGCCCGCAATCAGGGAACCGTTGATCATCTGTACCGCCGTCTCCTTGGAAAAACCCACTTCCAAAAATTTTTCGATAAAGTCTATGACAAATTCACTGTCCCTGCACGCCTTTTCGCCGGACCCCATACCGTCAGACAAAACGGCGGCAAGCCCGCCTTCCTTCACTTCCAAAAAGGAATAGTTGTCGCCGGACACGCTTTCCGTTTCCTTTACCGCCTTTGCCACGCCGGTCAGCACGTGGAATTTCGGTTCCTCCACATACTGGTAGCTGCACCAGTCCTTTCCCACAAAAATGGGGCTTGTCCTTACCGGCATAAGGCGCAGGTTCAAAAATACCGAAAGCAGGTTTCCCACTTCCTCCACTTCGGGATTGGCTCTTTTGACGGCGCGCATGACGATGTTGATTTCCTTATGCCCGTCCTCTTTTTCCAAAAGGTATATATGCTTTAACCAAATGCCCGCTTCCTTCATGGCATGGGAGAGCTGCTTCACCTTCCGTTCCCCCATATATACACTGCGGTAGGATTCCTCCGCCACCTGCGTCATGATTTGCGCCATTTCATTCAGGTGTTCCGCCATTAAATCACGGTTTTCCAGCAATCTTCTTTTCCACAGGTATTCCTGCCTGTCCTCCGCCATGACTTCCGCTTTGTCCTGCTGCTGTATGCCGGTAAACGTGTTCGCCAGATCCCGGAAGGAATCCGCGTACATCAGCAGTTTCTTTTTTCCGTATTCCGGCAGTATGCTGCCAAAGGGTGTTTCCCCGTTCATAAGCTGTTTTTTCATACCAAACCCCCATACCTTTCCATAACCTGCAGATTTTTGCCACAGACAAACATTTACGTATGGAATCCACACGATACTCCTTTTTCACCACTGTTTCTGCAAAGGAATATTATACATGACGGAACATGCCGTATTTGTCAAAACCGCTACGGAAAAATGCTTTTTCGTGCGACAAAAAATGCAGATAACCGTATTCCCGTTATCTGCATCCTAATCTTCATCCTTAAAAATAATTTCCCCTTCATGCACCAGCCCAAGCTTATCCTTCGCCACTTCCTCTATATACTGCTTGGTCTGGGTATACTTCTCATACTCCTTGATTTCTTCCGTGCGCTGCTCCTCTTTCCCGATTTCCTCCATAAGCTGTGCTTCCCTCGCCTGGTATCCTGCCAGCTTCTGTTTCAGCTCAATGCTTTTCACCATGACGACCACAAACATCATTACAATCACTGCCGCCACCAAAAGCATTCCGAACCGGTTCTGCCGCTTCCTGCGGTACGCCGCCCTTCTCGCCATAACGCCTCCTTTCCGGTATGGGAATTCCTGTCCCTTATGCGCGTTACGCCACGTCCATTTATTCCGTTCCTGTTCATACGCTCAATGCTTATGTAATATTATTTTAAGCGTTCTGGCAAATCCAGTCAACTTCTTTTTTATGTATTTGGACAGCCTTCGGTTCTTCCTGCCGATAAACCGAAAAAATACTGTCGTTTTTTTCAGCAACCATCCCAAGGGGGCAAACAGGATTCCCACTACTCTGCGCAGCAGGTGTATTTCCTTCCGGATTATGGTGGAAATGACCTTCACGAAACGGTCCCCGATAATTTTTTTGTAAACCAGCATTCCCACCGCGGCGCCAAATACGGCAAACCACCGCAGCACACCGTTATTTTCCCTGTAAAGCATGTAAAAAACGGCAAACGCACACGCCACCCAGAAAACCAGGTCTTCCAACGAAAGGAAGAACAGACTGTGCGGCACAATCCTGCGTCCGATAAGGATGAAATCATAAACAAAAGTAATGACAATCCCCATGAACACGGAGCCGCCCAAAAAATACACTTCATTCACAATGTCCTGACTCATTCCCCACCTACTTAAACAGTTTTGACAACAGGGATTCCCCTTTTCCGCCGTATCCCGACACTTCCGAATAAGTAAAACTGTCCATCTTCCCGTCGATGTCCACCTCTCCCTTATCCAGCGTCAGGCGGCTTACGTGCAGGTCTTCCCCTTTGATCATAAGCATTCCCTGATCCGTTTCGAGAATGACTTCCTTTACGTCAAAAGACAGGACATCACATACCCCACTGATGGTACATGTCCTTCTGTTCGTGAGCATCAGTTTATGGGTGCGCTGTTTTGCTGCATTTAAGTCTTCCATGAAAAACCCCCTCGCATAATCTCTTATAGATTATATGAGGGGGATATTTTAAATATACCGGAACAATTCTTTCGCTTCGTCTTTTTTCACCGTTTCCTGTATGTCCAGTACCTCTACCTTTACATCTTTATTTCCAAACTGTATCGTGATGATATCGCCTTGCTTTACATTCGCGGATGCTTTGGCAGGCTTGTCGTTCACAAGCACACGTCCGGCATCACATGCCTCGTTTGCAACAGTACGCCTTTTAATCAAACGCGAAACTTTCAAATATTTATCTAATCTCATGATATCCGCGGCTTATGCGTTTACCAAATCTTTTAATGCCTTGCCAGCCTTGAACTTAGGAGCCTTGGAAGCTGCAATCTTCATCACTTCGCCGCTCTGGGGATTCCTTCCTTCCCTTGCCGCCCTCTTGGATACTTCAAAAGTACCAAAACCAACCAACTGTACCTTACCGTCTTTCTTCAATTCTTCCGCAACAACATCCGTAAAAGCCTTTAATGCCTTCTCTGTGTCTTTTTTAGATAATCCAGCCTGATCAGCCATAGCTGCAATTAATTCTGTTTTGTTCATCTTGAACTCCTCCTGTTAAATTGAGTTTGCATTCTCTTATTATTTAGAAGTCTCTTTTGAAACGTCTATACATATTTATAGACGGTTTCCATAGGTTTGTCAAGCAAAATCTGCCTTTTTTGCCCGATTTTTCAAGGTTTTTTTGATGGTTCATACCGGTCAATCAGATTTTCCACCCGGTCCGTCAACACCTGTTCCTGTGAAACACGGTACCGCCTTGCAATGTCCGACAGACTCACCAGCATATCCCCCAAAACCTGCTCCAGTGCTGCATCTTCCATGTCCGGCTCCATCCCCGACAGCCTGCGCACGGATTCTTCCAAATCCGCTACGCAGTTTCCGTATTCTTTTCCTGCCCCGTACAGCTTGTCCGCTTTTTTTAAGACCTTGGATGCCCTTGTAAGCGCCGGAAGTTCTTTGGGAATTTCCCTCAAAGGAGATTCAATCCACTCCTTGCCTTCCTTTTCCTGCCGTTTGATCTCATCCCAGTTCTTATATACCCCTTCCGTACCGTCCGTCCGTGCATCCATGAACACGTGGGGATGGCGCCGGATCATCTTGGCGCTGACTTCCTGTACCACATCCCCAAACGTAAAAAGCCCTTCCTCTTTGGCAATTTGGGAATGCATCACTACCTGCAGAAGAATATCACCCAGTTCTTCCCGCATGTTTTCCGCATTTCCCGTCGTGTCATAAATGCGGATGGAGGAAACCAGCTCCGCTGCTTCCTCCATCATACAGGGCTTTAAGCTCTTGTGCGTCTGCTTCCGGTCCCAGGGGCAGCCGTTTTCACTCCTTAAAGTCTCCACAATATTCAAAAAATCTTCCAGTGTATAATGTTTTTCCTGATTCATTCCTTTTCCTTAATCATTCTTACTCGGTGTATTGCCGCTGGTGGTATTCGGCTTCTTATCCGAGCTGCCGTTGCCGCTTACCGTACTGCTGTTTCCGCTCACCGTCACGATGTTCTGTTTTTCCAAATCGGAGAACGAATAAGTTACGTCCTTTTCTTCCTCATCAATCTGAACCGTATAGCTCTTGGTCACATAGCCAGTCCTGCGCAGGCTGACGGTATGCATCCCCGCTTCCTTCCTGAAGCTCACCGGAGCCAGTCCCTTGTATACACCGTCCCAATATACTTCCACGTCGGCGGGCGACTGGATATAAATCTTAAAGGAACTTAAATCGGTGGCGGAAATGGAGGAATTGCCGCTGACGCTGCTGTCCGTCACATTGACCGTATCCGATCCGGCAGATGCATCCCCCTCTGCTTTATCCAAAGTAATGCTGATGCTTGCCATTTCCTCGCCAACCCTTATGTACTGGGTAACGGTCTCATACCCGTCTTCCCTCACCATCAACTGGTGGACACCGTACTCCACTTCCACGGGTCCGCTGGTATCCACCTGCTCCCCGTCAATCAGGACATCCGCACTGCTTGGGCTAATGGCGAATACCAACTTGCCTATCTTCGGCGCTTCCGGCTCGATACCGCTGACATCCAGCGTATATTCCTGATTCCGGTACACCGTCACCTGCTTCACTTCATCGATGCCCGCTGCCGTCAGGCGCACCTGATAACTTCCTTCCGGCACCACCAGCAGCATATCTTCCGAAATCTGCTGGATGACTTCCTGCCCGACCTCAATCCAGCCGTCCTTCAGGTATTCGTTGTCACTTAAACGGAGATAACCGTGTCCTTCTTCCACTACCACGCTGTATACGCTGTTCCCGACACCGCTGACCGAAACCACATCGCCCCGGATGATATCCTCAAGCTGGGCGTCCTTTCCTTCCGAGGCCACCACAAGGTTATTCCTCAAGCTGTACACGCCGCTGCCGACTTCCGCGCTTTTACTGAGCAAATCAAAACTGTACTTCTGTACATTCTCCATCACCCATGCACTGTCGGACAACTTCATGCCCGCCAGCTTCTTCTTGCTCCGCAAGAACGTGACATCCACGATGTCGCCGTGCTTCATCTGCGCCATCGACATGCCATTGCCGTACTTATCGGCAATCATGGTAGTCCCGTCATAACCCAGCGTGTAATATTTGCCGGTTTCAATATTCATAAACGTGATTTTTTTCTGTTCCGCATCGATTTCCCTGATTACCGCCACGTCTGCCGAGTCATAGCTGCCCGGCTGGGCAATCACGAAACCCGAATCATATCTTTCATAGGTGGAATCCTGCGCCATCCCTTTGCTGTCGCTGCCCGCCAAAAGCCCGGCGGCAACCAGCCCTGCCGTCAGCATGGAAAGCACGGATACTGCAAAAACCACCGGTCTGCCTTTTCCTCCAAAAAAACTGCCGTGCATGAAAACCTCCTCATCTGAATCCCAAAAAACTTATGTATCTTGTTATTATATACTAATGTGCGGAAAAAGAAAAGCTCCCGTGCGTATTTTTAAAATTTTCCAAAAATTTATTTTTCTCCGGTTCCTGGGCAAGCAGTTTCTCCAGCTTCTCCATATTCCGGTCCGGAATCCATGCCTTTCCGGAATTATAGTAAAAGTTCACGATTTTCCAGAATTTTTCCGGATACCGCAGACGGTAATACAATTGACCGTAATCTTCTTCCGACAGCGGCCGTTCCTCCCCGTAAGCCGTCAACAGCATCTCCCCAAGTTCCTGGGACCAGCCGCTTTTTTCCAACAGTTTCCGCATAAACAGGTACAGATCCCTTACCGGATGGTCCGGCACGCATTTCTCAAAATTAATGACCGCCATTTCCCCCGCCGCGGCATCCCCGTTCCCGCCGCCGTTGCTTTCACGGTTTCTTACCATAATATTGTGGTACTGGTAATCCCCGTGGCAGACGGTGCAAAGATTCCCTGCTTTTTGCTCCGTCCCCGCTCCTGCCGCCGCAAAATACCGTTCCGCTTCTTCCGCCGTCCGCAGGGCGGTATGCAGGAAACGGTCGTAATGCTTTAACAGGAAAATCTCGAAATTCGTCTTCTGGCTTTTCTCTTTCAGGAACTTCCTGACCCGCTTCAACTCCCTGTTATGCTTTTCATATTCCTTATCCATACGGAATTCCACTTTATGTCCCGGCATGGGAAATGTTTGGGGATTCACGCAGGATGCACGGTGCAGCCTTGCAAGGGTTCTGACTGCCTGCATACATTCGCACATATCCCGCAGGTTGCATTCCTTACCGTCAAAATATGTTTTCAGGATATACGGCGTCCTGTCCTGGTCGTATACAAGGAATTCCCCTTCCTTCGTTTTCAAAAGGTTCTCTACCGCAAGGAAGCCCTGCCCCCTGATATGCCGGAGCAGTGCGTCCTGGAAAATAATCTTATCTTTCGGTCCCGTATATTCTTTCAGGATTAACAGGCCCTGATCGGACTCACACAATATTGCCCCGCGGCCCTTCCATGTGCGGAGCACTTCTATTTCATAATTTTCAAGCACGCTGACTGCCCTGTCATTCACATAAATACCTCCCATTTCCGGTTCCCGTTCTTCATAGACCTATCCTATCTTATGAAACGATGGTAAAAAGTATTCATACAGCTTGAGCAGTTCTTCCTTCGTATTTTTCCCCGGTTCCTCCAGCACGGCTTCCAAAAGTTTCTGCAGCATCTCCCCCATTTCTTTTCCCGGTTTCATCCCGGCTTCCATCAAATCTTTTCCCGACACCGCCAGCGTTTTCAGCGACACGCAGTCCCCCGCTTTTACGATATCCCCATAGACGGCTTTCACCCGTTCCAGCTTTTCTTCCTTTTCCGCCCGCAGATAGGTGCCCTGTGCCATGATATCCGCCCGCTTCACGTCAAACAGCAGCGGGAAAATGTCTTCCCCGGTTTTATGAATCGCCCTGCGCACGCACCGGGGAGCCGGCTCCACGTCATAATCATGGTACTTCACCAGCTTACCCACGGTATCAATGGTATCGTTATCGAACTTTAACCTGCGGAGAATCCGCTCCGCCATGCGTTCCCCCGCCGGTCCATGTCCGTGGAAATGGTCGGTTCCTTCCCCGTCCGTGGTCTTCGTCTCCGGCTTGCCGATATCGTGCAGGAGCATGGCGAGCCGCAGCACCTTATCCTCCCGCACATACCGCAGGGAATGCAGGATATGTTCCCCCACCGTATAACAATGGTGGGGATTGTTCTGCGCCGTTTCCATACAGCGGTCAAATTCCGGCAGCACCACCGCCGTGATTCCGGTTTCGTAACAAATCCGCAGGTAATCGGGATGAGGGGAAACCAAAAGTTTCACCAGTTCGGTGCGTATCCTTTCCGCGCTTATTTTCCCAAGGTTTCCCGCCAAGGATTTCATGGCGGCAGCCGTTTTCCCTTCGATGGCATATCCGAGCTGCGCGGAGAAGCGCACGGCACGCATCAGGCGCAGGGCATCTTCCCCAAACCGTTCCTGCGGGCTGCCCACGCACCGTATGAGCCGCTTCCCGATATCCTCCATTCCCCCGAACACATCCACCAGTCCCCGCCTGTCATTATATGCCATGGCGTTCACGGTAAAATCCCTGCGCCGCAGGTCTTCTTCCAGCTCTTTGGTGAAGACCACTTCCTTCGGGTGCCTTCCGTCCTCATATTCCCCGTCAATGCGGTAGGTCGTCACCTCAAACCCTTCCCGGTCCACCATCACCGTTACCGTCCCGTGCCGGATACCCGTATCGACGGTACGCCGGAACAGCGCCTTCACCTGGTGGGGACTTGCCGACGTGGTAATATCCCAGTCATCCGGTTCCCGCCCTAATATGGAATCCCTCACGCATCCCCCTACGGCGTATGCTTCGTATCCGGCGTCTTCTATTGTTTTTATAATCCGTTTCACTTTTTCCGGCAGTTTCATCTCCATCGTTGCATCCTCCAAACCAAAAAATTATAACACACGCCGGGCAGAAGCTCAAGGTGGGGGCGGGCGGGAAGGGGTTTGTGGTTTTTGGCCGGCGGGGCGGTTGGGGACGGGACACAGGGCGGCGGCTGGGCAGGGCTCGGTAAAAACCTGACGGCAAAAATGGGCTGTTTCTAATCCTTTCCGTATGACCGGTTTCCTGCCAACGGCGGCAAACTCCTCACTACGTTCGTCAGACAAGCCGCCTAAAAACGGCAGGAATCCGGTCATACGGAAAGAATAAGAAACAGCACCATTTTTTTGAACAGGTTTTTACCGAGCCCTGCCCAGCCGCCGCCCTGTGTCCCGTCCCCAACCGCCCCGCCGGCCAAAAACCACAAACCCCTTCCCTTAGTTTCTATAAGGCGTATCATAAATATAAGTACCAAGCCGTAAGAATAAAATTACCAAATTCATTTAAACTATAACAATATAACAAAATAAAACAAATATAATAATAAGAAACCAATTATCCGTAAAAGAAAACTATTTTCCATAATCCAAGCCCTCGTTACAAGCAACCACTTAACCAATTAAACGCATAAACAAAAAAGCCATAACCAACACCTACAAGCCAGTCACCCCACACACCTTAGCCCACGATACCCTCCCCCGGGCAGGAGTGGGACTGTGGGTGGCGGATGGAGCTGCCGTGGTTTCTGTTGCTGCGGTGGGGCTTTGGGGCAGGACCGGACGTGGGGCGGGCGACAGGGGGAGATAAAAAACCTGTTCAAAAAAATGGCGCTGTTTCTTATTCTTTCCGTATAACCGGATTCCTGCCGTTTTTAGGCGGCTTGTCTGACGAACGCAGTGAGGAGTTTGCCGCCGTTGGCAGGAAACCGGTTATACGGAAAGGATTAGAAACAGCCCATTTTTGCCGTCAGGTTTTTATCTCCCCCTGCCGCCCGCCCCACGTCCGGTCCTGCCCCAAAGCCCCACCGCAGTAACAGAAACCACGGCAGCTCCATCCGCCACCCACAGTCCCGCTCCTGTCCGCCGCACCCATACCCATACATATTATATCCCGCAATGCTCCATAATAAAGGAAAAACAAAAGGAGGTTCCTCAAAAATGAACAGACCACACAAAACCATGGACGGCAACCAGGCTGCCGCCCACGTATCCTACGCATACACCGAAGCAGCCGCCATCTATCCCATAACCCCGTCTTCCACGATGGCGGAATATACCGACGAATGGGCGGCGGAAGGACGGAAAAATATTTTCGGGCATACCGTGCGCGTATCGGAGATGCAGTCGGAGGCAGGCGCGGCGGGAGCCGTCCACGGTTCCCTGGCGGCGGGCGCACTTACCGCCACCTTTACCGCCTCCCAGGGACTGCTCCTTATGATACCGAACCTGTATAAAATTGCCGGGGAACTGCTGCCCGGCGTGTTCCATGTGGCGGCAAGGACCGTTGCCGCCCATGCCCTTTCCATCTTCGGCGACCATTCCGACATCTATGCCTGCCGGCAGACCGGAACCGCCATGCTCGCCAGCGGCAGCGTACAGGAAGTCATGGACTTGACGCCCGTTGCGCATTTATCCGCCGTCAAGGGCAGGATTCCTTTCCTTAATTTTTTTGACGGTTTCCGTACCTCCCATGAAATGCAGAAAATTGAAGTCTGGGATTACGCCGATTTGGCGGACATGGCTGATATGGAAGCCATCGACGCTTTCCGCCGTGACGCCCTGCATCCAAACCGGGGGAAAATGATGGGTTCCGCCCAAAACCCCGACATTTACTTTCAGGCCAGGGAAGCCTGCAATCCTTATTACGATGCCCTCCCGGATACCGTGGAACACTATATGGAAGAAATCAACCGGCGCATCGGTACACAATACGGACTGTTTAATTATTACGGTGCGCCGGACGCGGAACATATTATCATTGCCATGGGTTCCGTCTGTCAAACCATAAAGGAAACCATCGATTACCTGAATGTACCGGAGCACGGTGGGGAGAAGAACGGACTGGTGGAAGTACACCTCTACCGGCCGTTCAGCGCGCTGCATCTGCTGCGTGCCATTCCGCAGGGCGTGAAACAGATTACGGTCCTGGACCGCACGAAGGAAGCGGGAGCCGCCGGAGAACCGCTTTATCTGGATGTAGTGGCGGCGCTGCGGGGAACCAGGTTTCATAATGTCCCCGTTTGTTCCGGCAGGTATGGACTCAGTTCCAAGGATACCACACCCGAACAGATCCTTGCCGTCTTCCAAAACACCGTCTATGCCAAAACCGACCAAACGGCAGCCGGTGCAAAGCCCCTCTTTACCGTCGGCATTACGGACGACGTGACCCATCTGTCCCTGCCTGTCGGACCATCCGTCCAAACCGCCCCTGCGGATATGGTTTGTTGTAAATTCTGGGGACTTGGCGGGGACGGAACCATAAGCGCCAACAAAAGTTCCGTGAAAATCATCGGAAACCATACCGGAAAATACGTACAGGCATATTTTGATTACGATTCCAAAAAATCAAGGGGACTGACCGTATCCCACCTGCGCTTTGGCAGCTTTCCAATCCGTTCCGCCTACCTGATTAACCGTGCCGACTTCGTGGCATGCCACAATCCGGTATACCTCCATAAATATGACATGGTACAGGATGTCAGGGACGGCGGTACCTTCCTGCTGAATTGCTATTTTAAGGAAGAAGAACTGGAAGAATACCTTCCGCCTCAGGTCAAACGCTATCTGGCGGAACACGATATCCGGTTTTACGTCATAGATGCCATCCGCATCGGAAAGGAAATAGGTTTAAACAACAAAATCAGCACCATATTACAGGCGGCCTTTTTCCGTCTGTCCGGCATCCTTCCCATTGAAGAAGCAAGACGCCTGATGAAAGAAGCCGCCAAAATCAGTTACCGGAAAAAGGGGGAAAAAGTCGTCCAAATGAATTACGACGCCATAGACCGCGGCATCTCGGATGTCCGGGAAATTCCCGTGCCAAAGCGCTGGAAAGACGCCGGGTACGAACCCCTGGACGCTAAGCTGCTTCCCGACCGCCCCGAAGTCCTCGCCTATGTGGAAAACGTACAGAAACCCATTAACGCCCAAAAGGGAAATTCCCTTCCGGTATCCGCTTTCCTTCCTTATGTAAACGGCGCATTCCCCTCCGGCTCCTCCGCCCACGAAAGGCGGAACGTGGCGACGGAAGTCCCACAGTGGAAACCGGAAAACTGTATCCAGTGCAACCGCTGCGCTTTCGTATGCCCCCATGCGGTCATCCGCCCCGCCGTCATGACGGAGGAAGAACATGCCAAAGCGCCGGAAGGAATGCGCAGCCTTCCCATGGCAGGGCTGCCGCAGTATTCCTTTTCCGTCACGGTATCCGAAACGGACTGTACCGGCTGCGGCTCCTGCGCGGGCGTCTGCCCCGGCAAACAGGGGGAAAAGGCTTTGGAAATGCGTCCCGTAAAAGAGCATGAGGAGCGCCAGCAGTACTTTGACTACGGCAAATCCCTGCCCGTAAAAGCACAGGCCGTGGAAAAATTCAAGGAAAATACCGTAAAAGGCAGCCAGTTCAAACGCCCGCTCTTAGAGTTCCACGGCGCCTGCGCAGGCTGCGGGGAAACGCCTTATGCCAGACTGGTAACGCAGCTTTTCGGGGAACGGATGTATATCGCCAACGCCACCGGCTGTTCCTCCATATGGGCAAACTCCTCCCCTTCCACGGCATATACCGTGAATCCGGAAGGACGGGGACCCGCATGGTCCAATTCCCTGTTTGAAGACGGGGCGGAATTCGGATACGGCATGATGCTGGCGCAAAATGCCCTGCGCGGACAACTGCGCGGACAGGTAGAACAGCTCCTAACCCAATTACCGGAAAGCCCTTTACGGCAGGCGGCGGAACACTGGCTTTCCACCTTTTGGGACGGAAAGGAAAATACCCCTGCCACGGAAGCCTTCCTCCGGGCGCTGGAATCCTGTCCCCTTCCTCAAGATGACGCTGCGGCGGAACGGATCCATGCCATATTAAAGCAGAAAGACTTCCTCTCCAAAAAGTCCCATTGGATTTTCGGCGGGGACGGCTGGGCCTATGACATCGGATTCGGAGGGCTTGACCATGTGCTGGCATCCGGGGAAGACATCAATATCCTCGTTTTCGATACGGAAGTCTACTCTAACACCGGCGGACAATCCTCCAAAGCAACGCCCACCGGTTCCACGGCTAAATTTGCTTCCGGCGGGAAATGCACGAAGAAAAAAGACCTTGCCGCCATGGCAATGAGTTACGGCTATGTCTACGTGGCGCAGATTGCCATGGGCGCGGACTATAACCAAACCATTAAAGCGCTGGCCGAGGCGGAAAGCTACCACGGTCCCTCCCTTATCATCGCCTACTCGCCCTGCATCAGCCACGGCATCCGTGCCGGAATGGGAAGCTCCCAGCATGAGGAAGCCAAGGCGGTGGAAGCAGGCTACTGGCACCTGTTCCGCTTCCATCCCGGACTGCAGGCGGAAGGAAAGAACCCCTTCGTTTTGGACAGTAAAGAACCGTCCATGGATTATGCCGCATTCCTTGCCGGGGAAAACCGCTATAATGTCCTGGAAAGGACCAACCCGGAGACGGCAAAACAGCTCTTTTCACAAGCAGAAGCCCACGCAAGGGAAAGATATCTCCGCTTAAAGAATTTAGTCGCTATGTACGGGGAACATCTGCTATAATATTACCAATCGGTGACATGTTACCGCCGGTATCCCATCCGGCGGCAGTATGCCATCCACACAAATCTAGGAAAAGAGGTCAGTATCATGAAAGCAGCAAAAGTGAAAGAAGACATTTACTGGGTGGGCGCCATCGACTGGAACGTGCGCAATTTCCACGGATACCGCACGGGAAGGGGTACCACCTATGGGGCTTACCTGATTATGGATGAGAAAATCACGTTAATCGACACGGTAAAAGCCCCCTTTGCGGAGGAAATGATTTCCCGCATTCGCGACATCGTTCCGCCCGAAAACATCGACATTATCATATCCAACCATGTGGAACCGGACCACTCCGGCGCTTTACCCGCCATAAGGAAATACTGTCCCAATGCTTCCGTCTATACATGCGGTCCCTCGGGCGTAAAAGGGCTGACTGCCCATTACGGGGAAGACGGATATCTTTCCGTGAAAAACGGGGATTCCCTTTCCATCGGAAAACGCACTTTACGTTTCGTATCCACGCCCATGCTGCATTGGCCGGACAATATGGTCACATACTGCCCGGAAGAAAAAATTCTTTTCTCCAACGATGCCTTCGGACAGCACCTTGCCACTTCGGAACGGTTTGACGATGAAGCAGACCTGCCTACGGTTTTGGCAGAAGCCAAAAAATATTACGGAAACATCATCATGTGTTACGGGAAACAGGCGCAGGCGGCATGGCAGGCAGTCAAAGGGCTGGACATTACCATGATTGCCCCCGCCCACGGCGTCATTTGGCGCAGCCACATCCCTGCCATCATGGAGGCATATGCCCGCTGGAGCAGCAACAGCCCCGAAGACGGCGCCATTGTCGTTTACGACAGCATGTGGCATTCCACGGAGCATATGGCAAAAACCATTGCGGAAGCCTTCGGGGACAGCGGCATTTCCACGAAGCTGTTTGACTTAAAGGACAACCATTATTCCGACATTGTCCCCGAACTTTTAACCAGCCGGTATATCGCGGTAGGCTCACCCACCCTGAACAACCAGATGATGCCTTCCGTCGCTTCCTTCCTTTGCTACCTGAAAGGGCTTTCCCCGAAAAACAAGGAAGCCATTGCTTTCGGCTCCTACGGCTGGGGAGGGCAGAGCGTTGAACTGGTGGAAAAAGAACTGGAAGCCTGCGGCTTCCATATCTGCATGGACAAAATACGCATCAACTATATCCCTTCCGGGGAACAGCTCCAGGAAATCTATAACAATGTTACGACCATGTTAAACCGGAAAAATGCGTAAAACATTTTTAACAACAAAATCTTGACTTTGGATTTTTCCGAAAGTCTTCACAGGCGGGAAGCATGGGTATTTCGCATTCCCGCCGTCTTTTTCTGCCGCATTGCCTTCACCTGTCCGGCAGTATCCTGCCCAGTCCACATGGTGCCATGAAGTTCTCTCAATATTTTTGATGTATTATGACATATTTGCGGAAAACGGGATTTTGTATACATCGTTTTTTAGTTATAATCGACTAAAAAAACAACAAATCAAAGTCCACTCGCCCGGTTCTTGACTTTTTTCGCCATTTACGTGTCGAAATATTACACCAATTCTATTTTCATGGCGAAATGATGTATCCTATCAACCTAGATGAAGATGCATGTTTAGGCGATAGAATCAATAAACTAACATGTAAGGGGTGGAACAAATGATAAGAGTGGGGATTTACGATTCAGACATGGGCATTCTGTCTGAAATGGAGAACATTCTGCTGCAGTTGGGGAATGACAGGAGGATTTTCATGGACATCGATGTCTTCAGTAAAAAATCCGACTTTCTATCCCACATAAGCGGTGACGTTTACGATTTGCTTTTTCTGGGTATTAACAGCGATTATGAGGAAGTCATCGACATGGCGCTGGATGCCAAAAAACATAACGCACATGTTTCCATCATTTATGTAACGGAAGATGAAAGTTTATGGAAAATATTATTGGAAGCCCACATGTTCCGGCTCATTACCAAGCCCATAGACCATAAATTCTTCCGCAAATGCTTTATGGATGCATACAACAAAATGTGCGTGGACAAAAACTATTTTGAATACAAATATAAACGGAAGCTGTGCCGCGTTATTTTCAATGACATCCTGTTCTTTGAAAGCAGCGGCAGGTATATCATCATACATACCAAAGAGGAACAAAGCAAAATGATAGGAACACTGAATACCATCGAATGCCAGTTATCTTTCTCGGCAACCAGATTCTTTCGGATACACCAATCCTATCTTGTAAACGAAAAATATATCAAAAACATTGAGCGAACTTCTCTCCTGCTTTTTAATGGGACCGAGCTTCCCATCAGCAAAAGACACTACCATTTTTTAAAGGAGCTCTTATAGATGCCGTCAGATACACAGGCTCCGGCTGTTTGGAACAACCGGAGCCTGAAAGTGTCGGAATACAGACAAACCTTTATTTTTTCAGTTCATACACAATTTCAAGAAGACTTGCAATCTTATCGATTTGGGAATCGTCAAACCTTTCCAAAATCCTCACCGCTTCCTTTTCGTAGCAGTCCAAAGAATTTCCCGTCATAATATAGTCGCACTTCACTCCCAATGCAATCGAAATACGATATAAATTTTCGGCGGAAAATCCTTTTCTCCCGTTTTCAATCTCATATAAAAATTTTGCCGAAATGGATGCCATTTCCGCCAGTTCCTCCCTTGTATACCCTCTCGCCTTCCTTAACTCCTTAATTCTATAGCCCGCCGACATGTATATATTTTTCATTCGTAAAATACCCCCAAAAACTGTTCTCTTTTATCCGCTGCCTATGACCGGTCCGTTTACCATTGGTTTTTTCACAGCTTTATTTTATATGATTTTCCTCCGCGTCAAACCCCCTTCCATTCTATTTTCCAATACATATAGTTCTCTTTTGTCTTCCGGTTCCAAACCGGACTTCCTTCCCGGTGTTGGACGGTTCCTTTTGGGGATTCGGTTTTCTTTTATTTTGTTGTAACATGAAATCATGCCTTTTTTTATGTCGTTTGTTTATGTTATGATAGTATTAATATTTATTATACTAAAGATTTGAAGCTATTTTAATGTCATTCATCCGTTTATGCAAATGATTTACCAAAAAAATATTTTGTCACAAACAGCAAACCGGGTTGTCTAATATATAAAAGGAGGATAAAATCATGAAAAATAAGACACCATCAGAAGAAGTATTCCGTTTGGTTGACGATGCGGTGAAAGGAGACAAAACGGCGCTGGAATCCCTTTTAACGGATGTACAGGATATGGTTTTCAATCTGTCCCTGCGTATGCTGGGAACCATACACGATGCCGAGGACGCAACGCAGGAAATACTGGTCCGTGTTATGACGAATCTGGCTTCTTTCCGCAAAGAATGCGCCTTCTCAACCTGGGTTTTCAAAATTGCAGCGAATCATTTAAAAAACTATAAAAAATCCATGTTTGCAAACCGCCCTTTAAGTTTTGAATATTACAGCGAAGATATCTTAAACGGAAACACCGGCGATATTCCGGATATGACACAGGACATAGACAGCAATCTCCTCGCTGACGAACTGAAAATGTCCTGTACAAATGTAATGCTGCAATGCCTTGACCCTGCCAGCCGGTGCATTTTCATCCTGGGCACCATGTTTAAACTGGACAGCCGCATTGCAGGGGAAATCTTAAACCTCTCCCCCGATACATACCGCCAAAGGCTTTCCCGGACACGGAAAAAAATGGCCGGCTTCCTGAGCGAATACTGCGGGCTCGGAGACGGCATATGCAACTGCAGGAAAAGAATCAACTATGCAATCTCCACACACCGTCTTCATCCGCAGAATCTGGAATACTCGTCTTTGGAATGCCGTGAAGACAGCGCTATTTTGGATTATACATGCGCCATGGAGCAGATTGACGACCTCGCAATGGTTTTTAACCATATGCCGCTTTACCGTTCGGCAACGGCAGCCCGGAACTTTATTTCCAATTTACTGAAAACCGATTTATTTGAAACAATCCAACAATAAGGAGAATTTACATGAACACAAAAATAATCTTGGATTTTTTAACAGACCTGAGCAAAAACAATGCAAAAGAATGGATGGATCAAAACAAAGCCGCTTATAAAGAAGCCTACAATGAATTTGCCGATTTGGTACAGGAATTCATCGTCCAGCTTTCCGAAGCCGACCCGTCCATACGGTATTTAAATTCCCGCGATTTAATTTTCCGGTTAAACCGTGATACGCGTTTCAGCCATGACAAATCCCCCTATAATCCTTCTTTCCGCGCCCACATATCTTCCGGCGGACGGGTTCCCGTCCCTGTGGGTTATTTCATCAATGTCACACCGGAAGACATCTTTTTGGGCGGCGGATTATTCGCTTCACAGTTTACCGACGCTACCGGCATGGTAAGAAACTATATTGTAAAGCACGGCAGCGAGTTGGAGCAAATACTGCAGGATGGTGATTTTTCCAAATATTACACCCTCATGGGCGAAAAGCTGAAAAATATCCCGCGGGGCTACGAAAGCGATGCGCCTTACGGAGAATTCCTGAAACATAAAAGCTGGTTCATCGAAAATCACATTTCCCCCGATGAATTCCTGGATACACAGCATTTTATCGCAATTGCAAAAGAACGTTTTCTTCTTATGAAACCTTTCAACGACTTCCTGAACCGCGCCTTAACCAATTTCAAAATGCCGGTCAGATAACCATAAACGCCAAAGGCGTCTGCTTTATCCGCTCCATCCGGTGTCCATGCTTTCCGGTCCGGAATGGAGCGTGTAATATTTTTCCCCGTTTTCCACCGATGCCTCGATATCCAGATAATCAAAATCGGAAAACAGCTTTTCACTCTCCCAATACCATTTCAGCGAAGTAATATAACTGTTATCATGGCAGAACCGGTCTGCCGTTTCCACTGCCTGGGCAAAGGAAACCTTACGGTCCGCGTTCCGCTTCATCATCTTTACATAGTCGAACACAAGCGGATACCGGTAACGGAATACCCCGAAGTCATATTCCCCGGTCAAAAACTGGTGATATTTGGATGTTATAAGGGGTACCCCATACTTTCGGGAAAGTCCGTAACAATGCTTTGCAACTTCCATACATTCGTCTGCCGTTGTCATGAAGCGTCTTCATTGCCTGGAACCTTTCCCCGAAAGTGGATGCCCCGGGCTCCAGCTTCTGCCTGAGTTCCTCGTCCGTATAAGCAACCGAAAAGTCCACATGGACGAGCTTTTCCGCCGCCATCTTTTTCAATACTTCCAGCGACTCCTGTACATATGCCGATTTGGTCAGTATGGTCACGGGCTTCCTGTGTTCATACAACAGGTTCAGCACCTTGTCCGTCAGATGGTACTGCCTTTCCACCGGCTGGAAAGGGTCCTGGACCGTACCGAGATGGATGATGCCGTTATACGTCTGTTTCCATGTCTTTTTCTGCAGCTCTTTTTCCAGCACTTCCGCCGCATTTGCCTTAATGCAGATATTCCTTCCGAAATCGTCAGGCTCCCACCCGACATTTTTCATGGTATAGCGCGCATAGCAGTATTGGCAGTTGTGGGAGCATCCGATATAATAATTCAGCGTCGCCCTATGGGGGTAAAATTTGAACATGGGGCCCGACGGCCTGATCCGGTATAACAAACTGCTGCAATCTTCTTTCCGCATAAAAACATAACCTGCCTTTCCTGTATGTTATATAGTATAGGGAAAATATGCCGTTCCGTCAACCGGTCCCTGCCCCCGCGGTATTTATTGCCCGCACAAATAAAAATCATGACGGATTTTATCGGTAAGGATTGTTTTGCTGCCGGCAGAAATCACCGTTTCCGCTATTCCCCCTACCATGCCTATCGCTTCTTCCCTGCACGCATCCGCCTTTTCCAACGCATATGCGATTCCACGGTTCCCGACAATCCACTCCGCGGCTTTCCTGATATCGCCGCCGGTTTCTTCCGTATATTCCTTCCAGGCATCCGCTGCCGTATCCCGTTTGGTATTCTTCAGTGCATAAAGAACGGGCAGCGTTTTTTTCTTTTGGCGAATGTCGCCGGAATCACGGCCCCGGAATGCTTCCAATATGTTTCCCACATCATTTTTTATCTGCAGGGACAGGCCAATCCGGTCCCCCAAACAGGCAAGTTTTTGGACCTCCGTAATATCCAGTCCCGCTAAAATTCCAATCGTCCTTAAGAGAAAGGCTATCGTTTCCGCGGACTTCATGCTTATCATCTCCATGCATTCCTCAATCTTCACATCGGCTCTTTCTTCAAAAAGGATATCCCAACATTCCCCTTCCATAATCGTCAGGATATATGCCCGCAGTTCCCGCTCCAGGATACAGCCCATAAAACAGTCCTGTCCCAATATTGTCAAAGCCAAAACCGCGTCTCCCGCAAGCATGGCCTGATTGGTCCCCCATTTCTTCCATACGGCTTCCTGCCCTCTCCTTATCCCATCCCTGTCAATGATATCATCATGAATCAGGATGAAATTATGGAACAGCTCAATCCACGCCACGGCCTGTGCCATCGCACCGGCATCCGTACCAAACGCATCACAGATATCGCCGGCTATCTTTACGATAAGCCGGCTTCCTCTTTTTTTCATATGGTAATCTGCCATGGAATACAGGTTGGGATATGCTTTGAGTAAATCCAATTTTTTGTCTATTTCTACATCAACCATTTTTACCATATCCATGTATCTTTTTCCTCCTAATATGCAATCTGCTGAAGCAGCCCGGAAACCTTCCGGTACAGATTTTCCATTTCCCGTTCCGCCCGTTCCAAAATGGCGCTTTCTTCCCTGCCTCCCATGACAGAATCAATCACCCCTTTCAGAATTTCCCTGCTCTTTTCATTTACCTCCTCCCTTGCCTGTTTGCGTATTTCTCCGTATTTTTCTTCCGTCCAATCCGATATCGCTATCCGCCACAAAGAGACATTCAGTTCACCCAGGGAATACAGGAACTCTATCGTTTCCTCAAGCTCCTCCACCGTAGTATCCGGGTCAAACGGAATCAGTCCTATGAAAACTTCCAAATCCAGTTCCCGGAGAATGGAGAGCGCCTCCCTGCACATACCGACGGTACAATTCCTGTTCATCCTGTCAAGGCCGCTCTGGGTACCGGATTCTATTCCGATGGATACGGCTGCAAGACCGGATTTCTTTAATGCCGAAAAGATTACCCTGTCCACTTCTTCCGGCTTGCACATAATCAGATAATGCAGCTTTAGCCCCCGTCTTATGATTTCCTCCGCAATATTGACCGCTCTTTCGCCTCCTGCCTTCAGGCTCCCTATGAATGAATCGTCTATCATGACCAGATTCCCCACTCCGTATTCCCTGTGCAGAAGTTCTATTTCATCCACCACATTCCTGCTGCTTCTGGGGCGCCAGTATTTTCCCCTATGGGCTTTGCCAAGGAAGTCCGCGGAGGAGCAGAACGTACATTTCCCGTAACAGCCGCGGCTTGTCAGAACGGAAGCAAATCCCCCCGTTTCGAGAACGGCGGGCAAAAGCTCCCTGGAGGGAAACGGAAGGGAATCCAAATCGTCGATCAGGCCGTCCCCCGGATTCCGCTTTACCATACCGTTTTCCTCATAAACAATTCCCGCCACATCTTCCAGTGACCCGCCGCCTGCCAGCGTTTCATACAGATTGACCATAATCCTTTCCCCCTCGGAAAGTATGAGTGCATCCGCCTTTGTGCTGCGTATGACCATTTCATGGCAAATGGTCGCATAATGCCCGCCTACCGCAATATAAATCTCTTTGTTTGCCTCCCTGATTTTTGCGGTAATAGCGGAAGCATTTTTTAACGCCATGATGGAAGGAATGGAAACCGCCAGCATTTTAGGATTCCGCAGGAGGATTTCCCCAACCACCTTGTCCACTTCCATTTCCATTAAGTATGCGTCAAAAATTTCCGCCGTGTATCCCCGCTCACGGATGGAAGATGCGATGTAACACAGACCGAGGTTTTCCCCGACATCGCTGAACGGTCCTTTTACCTTCGGGGAAGCAAGTTTTGCACTAATCGGCGGGTTTAATAATAAAATATCCATATATCGTCCTTTCTTTACACACCATGAAGAAGCAGACAGAGAAAAATAAACTCACAGCTTTATACGAAAGACTCTCCCATGATGATGATATGACAAATAGACGTAAAGCCAAGTGATTTTTTCGGCATCCATAAG